>CAYMQO010000013.1:0-17416 GCA_964392405.1 uncultured Marinobacter sp. | reverse complement strand
AGAAAAAGAGGTTTGAGGTGAACGTGGCCGCCGCAAAGATGCTGGCCAGCAGGTCTTTGTATTCGGACGGCGGACTGACCACAAAACCCACCACGGCTACGGCTGCCAGCACTGTGAACAGAACCGGGAACAGCCGGTCCGCCCGTTTCTGGTAAAACACGGCCAGACTGAACCGCCCGTCCCGCAGCTGCGGGTAGATGATGGACGTGATCAGGTAGCCGGAAATCACGAAGAACACGTTGACCCCGGCAAACCCGCCGGAGAATGGTGCCAGTCCAGCATGAAAAAGCACTACGGGCAATACCGCTATGGCCCGTAACCCATCGACATCCGGCCTGTATTCCATGGCTTATCTCTCGTCCTCTGATCGTGCTGTTAATGACGCACTGATCTGAAGTTTACCGGGCCCGGGGCCATTCCCGGATTGCAGTTCTGTAATTGTCGGCAGACAGGTACTCCACGATCTCATAAGCGGACAGAAGGGCATCCCTGTCGCTGGAGGGTCTGTGTATAATGATAAGCGTTTACATTTAAGCTGGGCCCGTTCAACCCTCGGAAGGATTCTGCCAATTATGACCATCCCTGCCCTCGCGCCGCTTTTCGTCGGAGACTTTGCCCATTATCGCGAGATGCTGGTTTTGCCCGGACAGGATGAACGGACCGGAGTCCGGATGAGGGATCTGACAACGTCAGACGGGGTCGCCTGGCTGCTGGATGAGTACCGGCAGTGTCAGCCCGGTGAGGATCCCCGCGCGCTGCTCTCTCAGTGGTCCCGTTTCTATTTTCTGCGGCTGACGATACCGGTGGTGGCGGCCAACCTAATCCTGGGCCGTGAGCTATGTGTGGATCTGGACAGCGTTGAAGTCATTCTCGGCAATGACGGCACCCCCGAGGCGTTCCGCTTGCCCGATGAGGGGCATGGCTTTCCTGTGCCACCAGCGGACGGTTTTGCACGATTCCGGGTGCTGCTGGAGGACAACTTCGCGCCGTTGATTCAAGGCTGGTGCCAGCAGGTCAAGGTGTCGCCAAAAGTGATGTGGAGTAACGCCGCGAACTATTTCGAGTGGCTGATTGGCGTACTGGAATCCTTTGGCCTTCCGGGTGTGCCTTACGCGGACGGGCGACAGATAGTGGAAGCGCCCCGCTACCCCGATGGCCGCCGTAACTTCATGGCTGACCCGGTACGGTATGTGGAGCGGACCCGGGGCCAGCCGCCGCTGCGACAGCGCCGGCAATGCTGTATCCGCTACCGGCTGCCGGACATGCCCCTGTGCAGCAACTGCCCCCATATTGATCGCCCGCCCAAGGGCGCGTTGCTGCCGGTCGACGAATAGTCTGAGGCTGATCGGTGCGCTTTCCCGGTGAGCTTCAGACCACCGCGATCCGCGCACTACTGTCCCGGGGATGGGGCAGGATCATCATGGGGATTCCATAGATAGAGTGCAGGGTCTCGGGGTTCATCAACGCGCCCGGTGAGCCTTCCGTTAACAGCCGTCCACTGTGCAGCGCCACCAGGTGATCGCAGTAGGCCGCCGCCATATTGATGTCGTGGAGCACGACCACCACGCCCATATCCAGTTCCTTTCCCAGCTTCCGGACCAGCGACAGCACCTCCACCTGATGGGCGACATCCAGGGCAGAGGTGGGTTCGTCGAGCAGCAGGTAGCGGGCATTCTGGGCCAGCAGCATGGCCAGCCAGACCCGCTGGCGCTCGCCGCCGGACAGCTCGTCAACATTGCGATCGGCAAAGCCTTCGGTATCGGTCAGGGCCAGCGCCCGCTCCACCTGTTCCCGGTCTTCCCGGGAGAAACGCCCGAGGGCACCGTGCCACGGGTAGCGGCCAAACTTGATCAGCTCCAGCGCTGTAAGGCCATCGGTGGCGGGCGGGTGCTGGGGCAGGTAGGCGATCTGACGGGCCAGCGGGCGGTCGCCCCAGTCACTGAGCGACTTGTCTTCCAGAGTGATCGTGCCGCTGGACGGGCGCAGCTGCCGTGCCAGGAGTTTCAGCAGGGTGGATTTCCCCGACCCGTTGTGGCCGATCAGGCCCACCACCTGGCCGTGGCTGATGGTCAGGTCGATAGGGTGGAGCAGGGTTTTCCCCGGCAGCCGAAAGCTGACAGCGTCGAGTCTGAACATGGGATCCCCGTGGATGGCGTACTGGACCGGATACTAATTCAGATGTGAATGGTTATCAATATCCTTACACCATCCGTGCCAACCTGGCGGACTTTCTCATCTATTAATCCTTCGTCATCTCTTGTGCCGAGGATGGACAGGCTGTGCTCTTTTCAGTAATGATAATCAATCTCGTTCTCATTCTTTGGCTGAGCAGATATTCACAGGGAGGTGACAATGAGCACCGAGCAGAGTGTCGGGCCCTGGCGTCCACAGGTTGCCACACCGGCTTCAATAGATTCGTTCATGGCCCAGGAGTGTCCGGGTAAGGCCCACCAAAGCATGGCCTTTGCCTGGGCGGCACAGCGCACGCTTCTGCTGGATTGCGCCCAGGCCGTGACCGGTTGCCGGGACAGTGCCGAAGACGTTGTCCAGACGGCCTTCCTGAAGTTGTGGGAGCGGGAGGATCTGGACTGGGTCCGGGATCGGGAGCGGTTCCTCTTCCGGGTTGTTCGTAATATGGCCATTGACTGGTACCGGGCCTGCGCCCGGGATAAGCAGCGGTATGTGGCCGGCGTTGACGATCTGGCGGAGCAATACGTTCAGACCATTACCCCCGACGATTGCGTTGAGGGCGCCCGATCCCTGCATGACGTGGTGGCAGCCCTCCGGTGTCTGCCCCGGCGCATGCAGAAAGTGCTGGTCATGACCCGGCTCGAAGGTCTTACCCAGCGGGAGGTCGCGCGCCGGCTGGACGTCTCTCCCACGCTGGTGAACTTCATGCTACGGGACAGCCTTCAGCACTGTCGCGACAGCATCTCCCGCCCCTACTGATCCCTGGCAGTCATTCCTGATGAAATTACTCCGGTTAATTCTTGCGCACAGCCCGGCTTCGTTTCTGGGCTCTTTAGTGCTGAGCCTGCTCAGCGCAGTGATGAGCGTTGGGGTCATTGCGTTCATCAACGACCGCATGCTGGCAGCTGAGGCGCCTTCGGGGTCAACGCTGGGCGGGTTCGCGGTGCTGCTGGCCGTGCTGCTGGTGCTGGCAGCCGGGGCACAGGTTGCCATGACCGCCATCGGGCACCGGTTTGTCTACACCATGCGCCGGGTTCTGGTGAAGCGCCTGCTGGATACGGATATTGAGCGGCTGGAAACCCTGGGCAGCGCCAACCTGCTGGCGAGCCTGTCCGCTGACCTGCGTAATATCACCATCGCCTTTGTGCACCTGCCGGTACTGCTGTACGGCCTGGTGCTGGCCCTTGCCGCGTTCGCCTATCTGGCCTGGCTGTCGTTACCCCTGTTTGCGATAACGGTGCTCTGGATGGGCGTCACCATGGCCATCGGTGGCCTGCTGGTGGTCAGGCTGAACGGGCACCTGACCCGGCTCCGGGAGGCAGAAGACCGGGTCTATCAGGACTACGTAGCAGCCATCGACGGACGCAAGGAGCTGACCCTGAACCGGGACCGGGCCCGTCGCTACTACGACGATGAGTTTGACATCAGTGCGGACCGTTACCGTCATCACGTCACCCTGGCCGATCGCTATCACAGCATTGCCAGCAACTGGGCCAACATCATGATGCTGGGCACTATCGGGCTGGCGTTCTATCTGGCACGGGGCTGGCAGTGGGCCAGTCTGCCGGTGGCGTCCACCTACGCCCTCACCATCCTGTTTATGCGAACGCCGCTGGTATCGGCGGTGGCCGCGATTCCCGCCATGATTTCCGCACGGGTCTCACTGGACAAGGTGAGCTCACTGGAGCTGGCGTCGTATCAGCAGGGCTTTGAGGCGCCGTCTGATGGAAGCAATAGCGGCTGGCAAAGCCTGTCACTGGAGGGGGTGAGTTACCGCTACAGGTCCCGCCAGGGCGAACCGGGGTTCGATGTCGGCCCCATAGACCTTCAGCTTCGGCGTGGCGAGATTATTTTTCTCATCGGCGGTAATGGCAGCGGCAAGTCCACCCTGGCGCGGCTGATTACCGGCCTGTACCGCCCCCACGAGGGCGTCATCCGCCTGGATGGCGCTGTGGTGAATCAGGACCTGCGCCGTCTTCGCCGGGGAATCGCCTCGGTCTTTACCGATTTCTACCTGTTTGACCAGCTGCTCGGCCCCCGGGGCAGTGATGCGGACCCGGAGCGGGTGCAGCACTGGCTGGAACAGCTGCAACTGCAACGCAAGGTTCGCGTGAACGAAGGCCGTCTGGAAAACCGGGAACTTTCCCAAGGCCAGCGTAAGCGGCTGGCATTGTTACTGGCACTGCTGGAGGACCGGGAAGTCCTGGTGCTGGATGAGTGGGCGGCGGATCAGGATCCGTTGTTCCGGCGCCTGTTCTACCGGGAGCTCCTGCCCTGCTTCAAGGCCATGGGCAAGACCGTGTTTGCGGTCACCCACGATGACCATTACTTCGAGGCTGCTGATCGCGTGCTGAAGATGGACGGCGGGCAGCTGGTGGAACTCTCTGGCGAGCAGCGCCGTCAGGCCAGCCTGGATGCGGTGGGCGCGACGGAAGGTTAAGGGTCCGACCTGATCTGGCTGGATCGTCATTATCTCCATTAAACAGAACTGGCCGGCGGTCGTCAGTTAATGAGAATCATTCGCTCAGCGCTGTGACCCCGGTGTAAGACCCGGGTCAGCGCGGCGTAAATGGTGGCGGCGGCCGTCGTCCCCTCAATAAACAAGGGAGCCAGTCAATGACAAATGTGTACGACTATCTGGGTGTCGGGTTCGGGCCGTCCAACCTGTCCCTGGCCATCGCCACCCGGGAATGCATGCCCGCTGGCCGGCAGCCCGTTGTCGGTTTTCTTGAGCAGAAAGCGGCGTTTGGCTGGCATGAAGGCATGCTGATCGACGGCTCGACCATGCAGATTTCGTTCCTCAAGGACCTGGCTACACTCCGTAACCCCTGCAGTCGTTTCACGTTTATCAATTACCTCAGGGAGCAGGGCCGGCTGGAGGACTTTATCAACCTGCAAACTTTTTTTCCCGCCCGTGAGGAATACAACGACTACCTGGGCTGGGCCGCCGCCCACTTCGACGATCAGGTGCAATACGGCCATAGGGTCGAGGCCGTGACGCCGTGGATGAGCAGTGGCCGGCTGCAGGGTATGGACGTGATTTCCCGGGACCAGATGGGCCGCGAGCAGCGATACCGGGCCCGCCATCTGGTGCTGGGGCTTGGTGGGGCACCACAGATCCCCGATGCCTTTAACGGCGTGGATGACCGGCGGGTTTTTCATTCCTCGGGCTACCGGGACCGGATTGAGGCGCAGATGGGGCAGGGCGATCAACGGCCCAGGGTGGCGGTGCTTGGCGGTGGCCAGAGCGCGGCGGAAATTTTTGAGGACATTACCCGCCGCTTCCCTCAGGCAGAAGCCACCCTGATTATGCGCGGCTCAGCCCTGAAGCCGTCTGATGACAGTCCCTTCGTGAATGAAATCTTTAACCCATCCTATATCGACCAGATTTACCGCCAGTCACCAGAGCGGCGCGCTCATCTGCTGAGTGAATTCCGCAACACCAACTACGCAGTCGTCGACCTGGAGCTGATCGAGCGTGTGTACCAGACCTTCTACCTCCAGAAGCTGCGGAACGACCACCGTCACCACCTGCTCACCTGTCAGGAGATCGTCGGCGTGACGCCGAACCCGCAGAAGGTGCAGCTGGCGCTGAGGGACCGTACCACCGGTGCCTGTCAGGAGCAGGGCTTTGACGCCGTCGTGCTGGCCACCGGTTATCGCCGCGACCAGCACATCAGCCTGCTGGACGGCCTGCAGAATCATCTGGAAGGGCTGGAGCCCGATCGCAACTACCGGCTGCGCTTGCGGGACAACCAGGCCCGGATCTATCTGCAGGGCTGCTGCGAGCTGAGCCATGGCCTCAGCGATACGCTGCTATCGGTGCTGGCGGTGCGCTCCCGGGAAATTGTCAACGACATCTTCGGAACCGACGCCGGGCCACAGCCGGCGGTCGACCCGCTAGCCCTGTCAATGGCGCTCTGACGGGCAGCTTTACCTTAACGCCTCTGTTTCACATTACCAGGAAATACGAGCCGGACGCCTGGCGTACCCGGCGTCAGGACCCGATTGTTCGCAGGTGCCCCCATGAGTTTTGATCCGGATCAGTTCCAGACCTTTGCCGATGTTATCCATCACTTTGGTACCCGCACACCGGACGCCGAGGTGATCCGCCATTACGTCAGAGACGGTGAGCCACCCCGGGTTACCCGGTACCGGGACCTCTACCAGCAGGCCAAGGCCCTCGCGGCCCGGCTGCAGTCGCTTCCTGGGGGCATTCAGGGCGAGCGTTGTCTGATCATGTTGCCGAGCGGTGAGGCATTCGCAGTGGCGCTGTTTGCCTGTTTCCTCAGCGGCGGACTGGCGGTGCCGGCATTTCCCCCGGAGCGGAACCGGCCAGCGGTCCGGCAGCGGCTGGAGGCGATCATCCGGGACGCGAGACCAAAGGTGCTGCTGGGTCTGGCGGTGGATCTCGAACACTGGCATTCGGAACTGAAGCCGGGCTTGCCGGCGGACCGCGAGCTGGTGGCCGTGGATCAAACTCCAGCAATACTGGCGGAGGAGTATCAGACCTGGCGACCGGGCCGGGACCAGCTCGCCTTTCTGCAGTACACCTCCGGCTCTACCTCCACGCCCAAGGGCGTTATGGTCTCCCACGGCAACCTGATGGCCAACGAGAAGGCCATGGCGATGAAGCTTGGCGCGCGGCAGGATGAGGTCTGGGTGAACTGGCTGCCGCTGTTCCACGATATGGGATTGATGTCGGGTCTATTGCTGCCGATCGTCCATGGCCACTGTGTGCATCTCATGACACCGCTGCACTTTCTGGCCCGGCCCCTGCACTGGCTGGAGCTGATCAGCAGGGTCGGCGGGACTTTCTCCGGCGGACCGGACTTCGCCTACCGCCTGTGCGCGGAGCGTATCCGCGACGAGGATATCGCCGCCCTCGATCTGTCCCGCTGGCGCCTGGCCTTCACCGGATCAGAGCCGATCCGCAAGGATACCCTCACACAATTTTCCGAACGCTTTGCGGCTGCAGGGTTCTCCACCCGGGCCTGGACGCCCAGCTATGGACTGGCGGAAGCGACCCTGTTTGTGACAGCCCATGGGTCTGAGGATGAGCCTGAGGAATTGCAGCTGGTGCCGGAGCGTCTTCCCACCGGTCCGGCCCCGGCGGCGGCCGTAACCTCTACCCTGATCGGCTGCGGCTCCACGGCCGACCCGGAGCATCAGGTTCGGCTGATGGACCCGGAGCATCAGACGGATGTCGCCGCCGGCGACGTGGGTGAAATCTGGGTATCAGGGCCCAGTGTTGCCCAGGGTTATTGGCAGAACGAGGAGGCTACAGCCAGCACGTTTGTCCATCATGACGGCCAGCGCTGGCTGCGTACCGGTGATCTGGGCGTGGCGCGGGGTGAGCAGCTGTTTATCGCCGGCCGCAGCAAGGACGTGATCATCCTCAATGGCCAGAACCACTATCCCCAGGATATCGAACACATTCTGGAACAGCAGCTGGATCTGCTTCGTCAGGGCCGGGTTGCCGCCTTTGCAAGCCAGGATGATCGTGGAATCGAGGGCATCGGCATCGCCCTGGAAGTCAGCCGCAACGTTCGCAAAATTATCCGGCCATCCGACTTGTGCGATGCCGTGGCCGACACCCTGACCGAAGCCCTGCAGGTGGCGCCGCAGCTTATCCTGCTGCTGGAGCCCGGTACACTGCCGCGCACCACCAGTGGCAAGCTGCAGCGCTCGGCCTGTCGCACGGGCTGGCAGAACGGAGAGCTGGCGGTGTTCGCAGCGTGGCAGCTGGGGCGGTTACTGGATGAGATTCCGGCGGCGGGTGTGCCTGAAGAGGGCCTGGCTGTGGCTGCCGGGGAGGATTCCCCGGTGGAACCGCCACCGGTCCTGGTGCCGGAAGTGATGGCCGCCTGGCAGGACGTGCTGGGCCAGACTTTACTGGATGGACGCGCCCACTTTTTCGCCCTTGGAGGGGACTCGGTCACCCTGATGCAGGTGGTCTCCCGCCTGCAGACTGAGCTGGGGATTGAACTGGACCCCGGCGCTCTGTTTCAGCGCCCCAGGCTGGCGGATTTTTCCGCCTGGGTTGCGGGTCAGCTGCACGCCGGCCGGACATGCCCGGCCCTGGTCCGACGGGAAGACCATGGCACTGCGCCCCAATCCCATGCCCAGCAAAGACTCTGGTTTCTGGACCGGCTGGAGGGCGGAAGCCGTGCCTATCATCTGGCCGGCGAATTTCAGTTCCAGGGTGAGCTGAATCAGCAGGCCCTGCAGAACAGTCTGGATGACCTGGTGGTTCGCCACGAAAGCCTGCGTACCGTTTTTGCGGAGCATGACCATCAGGGTCAGGTCCAGTATGTGCTGGATCCACAGCCGGTACCGCTGATGGTTCATGATCTGAGCCGTGAGGCAGATCCCCAGGCCGCGCTGGTCAGCCTGAACCGCGCTCTGGTGCACCAGCCCATGAGTCTGGAAACCGGCCCGTTGTGGCAAGCCCATCTGGTGCGTCTGGGCGAGCAGGACCACCGGCTGTTGCTGGTGATCCACCACATCATCGCGGACGGCTGGTCCGTGCAGGTGCTGGTGCGGGAGTTTGCCGCGCTCTACCGTGCCCATGCCGAAGGCGCAGCACCAGCCTTGCCGGTATTGCCCTTGAGGTACAGGGATTACGCCCACTGGCAAAGGGACCTGCTGGCGTCGGAGGAAGGTCAGCGTCAGCTCGGCTGGTGGCAGGCACAATTAGGGGGTGAGCACCCGGTACTGAGCCTGCCCGCGGACCGGCCACGGCCGGAGGCCCAGAGTCATCGGGGTGGACGGGTAAGCTTCGATTTCCCTGCCGGGTTAAGCAGCCAGCTCCGGGCTCTCGCCCGGACCGAGGGGGTTACCCTGTTTATGCTGATGCTGGCCCTGTACAAAGCCCAGTTGTATCGGTACTCCGGCCAGCGGGATCTGCGCGTCGCCGTTCCTGTCGCCGGCCGGGGGCGCCCAGAAACCGAAGGGGTAGTTGGGCTGTTCGTGAACACCTTGGTGATGCGCAGCCAGCCATCTGCCGGTCTGCCGTTTAAGGAACTTCTGCAGGCAGTAAGAGCGACGGCCCAGGATGCCCAGGCCCATGCGGACCTGCCCTTTGACCAGCTGGTGGAGGCACTGCAGCCGGAGCGTAATCTGCGCCATAACCCCCTTTGCCAGGTGAAATTCACGCAGCAGTTCCCGTTGCCGGAGCAGATTGAATTGCCCGGTGTGACCCTGTCAGTACGTCAGCGGGGCGACGACACCGCCCACTTCGATCTGGGGCTGGACGTTACCGACCTGGGGGATCGGATCGAAGGCGTGTTCACCTACGCCTGCGATCTGTTCGAACGGGACCGGGTTCAGGGTTTCGCCGCTGATCTGGTGGCGCTGGCGGAGCAGGTGGTGGCGCAGCCAGAGCAGACGCTGGCAGAGCTGAAACTTTCGGTACCCATGTCCGTCATGGCAGGTCCGGCCCGTGAGTTTCCGGCCCGGGACCTGATCGCCCTCTGGCACGGGCACATCAACACCAGTATGAGCCGCCTGGCGCTGCAGTATGAAGATCAGGCGTTCGATTACGCCTGGCTGGAAGCAGAGTCCAACCGGCTCGCCCGCTGGCTGCAGAAACAGGAGGTAGCGGCAGGCACCACCGTTGGCCTGTGTCTGGACCGCTCGCCGGAGTTTGCGGTGGCAGTGCTGGCAGTGCTCAAGGCCGGGGGCGCGTTTGTGCCCCTGGATCCCGGCTGGCCGGTGGAGCGTCAGGCCTTTGTGCTGGCCGATAGTGGGGCTCTGTGCCTGCTGGCCAACGGTCCGGTTCGGGGCTTTTCCGGACCAACAATCGACTTTACCCCGAACGCGCCCTGGCGACAGGAGCGCAGCACGGCATTGACGGTGGAGATAGCAGCCGAACAGGCGGCCTATCTGATCTATACATCGGGCACCAGCGGCACGCCGAAAGGTGTGGTTATCAGCCACGGGGCCATTGCCAACTACGTGCAGGCCATGCTTGAGGCCATCCAGCCTTCCCCGGACGCCACCATGGCCATGGTTTCAACGGTGGCGGCGGACCTGGGGCATACCACGTTGTTCGGTGCGCTCTGCACCGGGCGTACGCTGCATCTTGTCAGTGCTGACCGGGTCACGGATGCGGAGGCCTTCGCTTCCTACATGGCCAGTCACCGTGTTGGTATTCTCAAGATCGTTCCGATCCATCTGGCCGCACTGTTACAGGCCGAAAACCCGGCCCGCGCCCTGCCTGTGGAGGCGCTGATACTGGGCGGCGAAGCCCTGCCTGCGGCGCTGGTACAGCAGGTTCGGGAACTGGCGCCGGACTGCCGTGTGTTCAATCATTACGGACCGTCTGAATCCACCGTCGGTGTACTCACCGGGGGCGTGGAGGAAGGTGTGACCGAGCCGGTACCCCTGGGGCGACCACTGGCGAATATCAGTATCCGGATACTGAGCCAAGAGCGCCTGCCGCTGCCCCAGGGCGCCATAGGCGAACTGTATCTGGCCGGTGCGGGGCTGGCCCGGGGCTATCTTGGCCATCCTCAGCAGACAGCAAACGTATTTTTTCAGCCGTCTTACGGCGGCGAGCGCCTTTACGCCACGGGCGATCAGGTGCAACTGACGGCAGGCGGCGGTCTGGTATTCCATGGCCGTAATGATGATCAGGTAAAACTCCGTGGCTACCGGGTCTCGCTGGGAGAAATTGCCCATAGGATTCGCGGGTTTACGGGCGGTGGTGACGTCCACGTGGGCCTGGACCCGCAGGATCAGCTGGTCGCCTGGTTCGTCGCAGACCCTGAACATCCGGCAACGGCTGTGGAGGCGTTGCGGGCGTATCTGCGGGAACAGTTACCGGCCTACATGGTGCCGGCGCATCTGGTGCCAATGGCAGAGTTTCCCCTGACCGCTAACGGCAAACTGGATCGCAAAGCCCTGCCGGCGCCGGATCGTCAGGGCGACGATTATGTGGCTCCGCTGGAAGGGGTGGAAACCCTGCTGGCGGAACTCTGGCAGAGCCTGCTGCCAACGGACAGGGTAGGGCGTCACGATAACTTTTTCGCCTTGGGCGGAGATTCCATCATCAGTCTTCAGGTGATTGCCCGTGCCCGCAGGCAGGGTGTGAAACTTACGCCCCGGCAGCTGTTCGAGCGGCAGACGATCGCAGAGCTGGCGGAAGTTGCCGAAGTGGCAGAGGAAGTGGGTCCCGTCACCGTCGCCAAGCCGGCACAGGGTGATCGCGAGGAGTTTCCGCTGACACCCCTTCAGCGACAGTTTTTCCGACAGGTACAACAGGGCCGGCATCACTGGAACCAGGCACTGCGCCTGAGAATCATCGGGGCGCTGAAGGAGCCATGGTTGCGCCAGGCGCTGTCCGCCGTGGTCGCCGCGCACCCGTCCCTGCGGCTGCGGTTCAATTCGGCGGGCACGGCCCAGTACTGGCAGCAGGAAGAACAGGCGGATCTGCTTTGGACAGTATCGGGTGCAGATGAGGCCGAGGTGCTGGCCAGGTTTGAAGCCGCCCAGCGCAGCCTGGACCTGGTCAGCGGCCCGCTATTACGGGCGGTACTGGTGACGGGGGCAGATCAGCGTCAGGAACTGATGCTGACCATTCACCACCTGGCGGTGGACGGAGTCTCCTGGCGGATCCTGCTGGACGATCTGCAGCTGGCCTACCAGCAAGCCGCAGCGGGGCAGGCGATTTCGCTGGCCTCATCAGCTGCCGGATTTAACGACTGGTGCTGGTATCTCGACAGCCTGGCCCGCGACAACCGACTGGCGGCAGAGGTGGACTATTGGCGTGCATTCACGCCGGCAGAGGCCAGCCTGCCCTGCGACAACCGGGAGGGCGCTGCCCGGATCGCCGACCGCGCCTGCCTGTCGATGACGCTGGATGCGGATCAGACCCGGCGGCTGCTCAATGAGGCGCCGCAGGCCTATCGTACCCGCATCAATGACCTGCTTCTGGCGGCGCTGGCGGATGCCCTGGCGCAGTGGAGCGGCCGCGACCGTACCGTTATTACCCTGGAAAGTCATGGCCGCACGGGCCCGGAGGATGCCCCGGACGTCAGCCGTACCGTCGGCTGGTTTACCGCTGCCTATCCGGTGGCCCTGACCTCGGCCGGGGAGCCGCTGGCGACCCTTCGCCAGGTCAAGGAAACTCTGCGTCAGACGCCGTGGGACGGTCTGGGCTATGGGGTGTTGCGTGAGGTTCAGGGTGCTGATCTGTCGGACCTCACCGGCGCCGGGTTGACCTTCAACTACCTGGGGCAGATGGATGCCGGCAACGATGCCGGTTTCATCCCGCTCGCCGCGGGTACCGGCGCCATGCGGACGCCTGCTGGCCCCATGGCCAATGCACTGGTGGTCGACGGAATGGTTCGGGATGGCTGTCTGCAACTGGACTGGAGCTACAGCCGCGAGCGCTTTCAGGGCACCCGCGTCGCGGAACTGATTGGGCTTTACCGGCAGGCCCTGACGACTCTGATCGATCGTTCTCCGGCGGCCGCAGGGCGCCTTACGCCGTCTGATGTGCCCTTGGCGGAACTGAGCCAGACTGAACTGGACGCGCTGGCGGAGCCCGGCAACATTGAGGATATCCTGCCTCTGGCGCCGATGCAGGAAGGCATCCTGCTTCACAGTGTGCTGGAACAGGGCCAGGGCATCTACCTGATGCAGGATCAGTACGAAGTCCGCAGCAATATGGACTTCGACGCTTTCCAGAACGCCTGGCAGGCGGTTGTCCGGCGCCACCCCATGCTGCGCACGGCCTTTTACGATGTGGAAGGCGGTAAGCCACACCAGATTGTGTATCGCCGCGTGCCTTCACCGGCGCAGCTCATTGACCTGAGCCATATGAGGCGGGAAGACGCAGAAGCGGAACTGGAATCCATGCTGGCGCAGGAGCGCTTCAGTGGTTTCGATTTCAGCCGTGCGCCACTGCTGCGTCTGCGGCTGGTTCGCTTTGGTGAGGCTGACTATCGCATCATCCAGAGCCACCATCACGCCCTTATCGACGCCTGGTGCCGGGGGCTGATGCTGGCGGAGTTCTTCAGCCACTACCAGAGTCTGGTGAGCGGGCGGCAGCGCAAGGTCATCAACGCCTCCACTTACCCTGATCCTGCCGAAGGGGGACTGCCGAAAGCGCGGACGACACCAGCGCGGCCCTACCGGGACTTTATCCGCTGGCTGAAGCAACAGGACGTCACCCGAACCCGGGCGTTCTGGCAAGAAACCCTGGCAGGTTTCAGCGAGCCCACGCCCTTGCCCTACCACGCATCGGCAGCTGGCGAGCCGGGTATCCGGGATGTGTCTGTCATTCTTTCAGAAGAGGAAACCCGTCGCCTGTCTGACTGGGCCCGCAGCGCAAGGCTGACAGTCAATACGGTCATGCAGGGCGCCTGGGCCCTTCTGCTGATGCGCCACGGCGGGCTCAGGGAAGTCGTGTTCGGTGTCACCGTGGCGGGTCGCCCGACGGACCTGGAGGGCATCGAAGAAACCCTCGGCCTGTTTATCAACACACTGGCCCTGCGGGTTGACGCCTGCGGCCATCAGACTGCCGTGGAGTTTCTCCGCGCCCTGCAGGGCATTAACGCCGAGATGCGGCACTACGAACACCTGTCTCTGGCCGACATCCAGACGCTGGCCGCAACGCCCCGGGGCCATGCCCTGTTCGACAGCCTGTTCGTGTTCGAGAACGTGCCCATGGGGGCTGAGGTGCAGCAGGCGGCCGAGACCTTCGGTATCCGGCCCCTGGCCAACCGGACCCACACCAATTATCCGCTGACGGTGGTGATTCTCCCCGGCGAGCGTTATCAGCTGCAGTTCAGCTATGACCAGCGACACTTCCGGCACAGAGATATGCAACGCCTGCTGGAGCAGTATCAGCTTGTGCTGCGCCAGCTGGTCGATGCGCCGGAACAGCCCCTGGACCGGCTCGAACTGGTGACCTCTCACGAGCGCCAGATGCTTGAGCTGCTGGGGCGGGGTTCGGCTGAGCCAGGCTGGACCGCATTAAGCTGGCTCGAGCGCTTTGAAGCCCGGGCACTGGCGGACCCGGACCGGGAAGTCGCCCGCTGTCAGGGGGAGTCGCTCACTTACGGTGATCTGAACCGCCATGGGAACCGTATCGGTCACGGACTGATCGGGGCTGGCATCCAGCCGGATCAGGTGGTGGCGCTATATTCGCCCCGGAATCTGGATTTGCTGACGCTGATGGTTGGTGCTTTCAAAGCCGGTGGCGCATACCTGGCGCTGGACGAACGGCATCCGCCGGCCCGCAGCGCCCGCATGCTCGAAAGCAGCGGCGCCCCGGTACTGGTTACGCCGGAAGCCTGCCTGACCGCAGTGCCCGACATCCTGGCGCTGATGTCCGACCGGCCCCGGGTGATCACGCTGGAATCGCTGTTGATGACGGAGAGGGAAAGCAATCCCGGCCGCTATCCGGCCATGGATCAGCTTGCTTATGTCATCTACACCTCTGGCTCTACGGGTGAGCCGAAGGGCGTCATGGTCAGTCACCAGGGCATGCTGAACAACCAGCTTTCCAAGGTGCCCTATCTCTCACTGACGGATCAGGACGTGATCGCCCAGACCGCAGCCACCAGTTTTGATATTTCGGTCTGGCAGTTCCTGGCTGCGCCTTTGTTCGGTGGCCGGCTGGAAATTATTCCGGACCGGATCACCCACGACCCGGAAAAACTGATGACCGCAGTCGCTGAGACCGGGGTTACGGTGCTTGAAAGTGTACCGGCGGTGATCGAGGGTCTGCTTGCCGTACCAGCGCAACCGCTGGCACTGCGCTGGCTGCTGCCCACCGGCGAAGCCCTGGGCCGGGAGCTGGCCCGGCGCTGGTTTGAGCATTATCCCCATATCCCGCTGGTCAATGCCTATGGTCCTGCCGAGTGCGCCGACGATGTGGCCTTCCATACCCTGACCGGCGAGGCCGACACCCGGGCGGGCATTCCCATCGGCCGGCCGGTGGACAACAACCGGCTGTACGTACTGGACCACAGGCTGGAACTGGCACCCCGCGGCGTCGTTGGTGAGCTGTATGTGGGTGGCGTTGGCGTCGGCCGGGGCTATGCCGGCCGGCCCGGACTGACCGCCGGACGCTTTGTTCCGGACCCCTTCGGTGCCAGCGGCTCGCGCCTCTACCGCACCGGTGATCTGGTGCGCTGGACCGATGACGGCCTGCTTGAGTACGCGGGCCGGGTGGATTTTCAGATCAAGATCCGGGGTCAGCGTATCGAACCGGGAGAGATCGAATCCTGCCTGCTGGCCTGTGCCGGCATCCGCCAGGCTGTGGTGGCGGCCCGCGCCACGCCCCACGGTACCCAGCTGGTGGCCTATGTGGTGCCCGAGGCCGGACATTGCCCGGATCCTGATGCCCTGCGGCAGCAACTGGCTCAGGATCTGCCGGCAGTGATGGTGCCGGCTCACCTGATGGTGCTTGAGCAATTACCCCTGAATGCCAACGGCAAACTGGACCGGCGAGCCTTACCTCAGCCGGAACTGGAAACTCGCCGTTATTCCCCGCCGCAGGGTGAGCTGGAAAACGCCCTGGCGGAACTCTGGAAGGACATGCTGCAGGTTGACCAGATAGGCCGCGACGACAACTTCTTCGAGCTGGGCGGGCACTCCCTGCTGGCCACCCGCCTGCTGTCCCGCATCCGTGACCGGTTGGGTGTCAGCGTGCCACTGGCTGAAGCCTTTGAAGCGACAACCGTGGCGTCGATGGCACAGGTGATAGAGGGCCTGCAGAACCGGACGCTGGATCAGAGCCGGTTGCACAGCCTGGATACGCTGATGAGTGAACTGGAGGAGATCGACTGATGTCGGGCCAGGGAATGGATCTTTCGCGCCGCTTTCTCAAACTCGCCGCTGACAAACGGCGAGTCTTCCTGACGAAACTGCAGGAGCAGGGCCTGACGCTGGCGTCCCTGCCAATTCCGGCGGGTGAGGCAGGGGATCTTGCCCCGGCCTCTTTTGCTCAACAGCGGCTGTGGTTTATTGACCAGCTGGAGTCGGACAGCAGTGCCTACCACCTGCCGGGGGCGCTGCAACTGACAGGTGAGCTGCATCAGGCAGCACTGCAACAGGCGCTTGATACGCTGGCGCAACGTCATCACAGCCTGCGTACGGTATTTACCACCGATGGGGAAGGGCAGCCATTGCAGCGCATCCTGCCACCGGCATCTGTAGCGGTAGAAACCGTCGCGATGGCGAATGAGGCAGAGCTGCAACCGTATGCTGAAGCTTTCGCCCGACGGCCCTTTGATCTGATCGGGGGGCCGTTGTGGCGGGTCGCGCTGGTGACCCTCGCTGACAACGATCATCGGTTGCTGCTGTGCCTGCACCATATAATTGCGGATGGCTGGTCCATTCAGGTGCTGTTGGGCGAGTTCGCTCACGGTTACCGGGTGGCGCTGGAGGGCCGGGTGCCTGAGCTGCCCGCGCTGAAAGTGCACTATGAGGACGTGGCCTTGTGGCAACGCTGCGTGCTGGAAGCGGGTGGTGCCGACGCTGACCTGAAGTACTGGCTGGACCAGTTACAAGGGGAGTTGCCCGTGCTGGAGCTGCCCGCCGACCGGCCACGGCCGCCACAGCAGAGTTTTCGCGGAGGGCGCTACCGTTTTGCGCTTGATGCCAGGCTTGCTACCGACCTGAAAACCCTGGCCAGAAGCCGGGGCGCCAGTCTGTTTGCGGTGCTGCTGGCGGCCTGCAAGATTCTGTTGTTCCGGCTCAGCGGACAGGACGATCTCTGTGTGGGTGTGCCCATCGCCGGACGCAACCGGGCAGAAGTGGAGAACCTGATCGGCTTCTTCGTGAATACCCAGGTGCTGCGCAGCCGACTGGACAGTGCGGAGTCCTTTGACGGGTTACTGGCCCGGGTGCAGCAATGCGCCCGGCAGGCTCAGGTGCATCAGGAGCTGCCGTTTGAATATCTGGTCGACCACCTGCAACCCGAGCGAAGCCTTAGCTACCATCCGCTGTTTCAGGTGCTGTACAACCATCAGCAACGGGATCAGGAACGCTTTGAGCTGGCGCCGGGACTGACCGCTGAGCTGATGCCTCAGGAGACCGGGACTGCCCAATTTGATCTGGCCCTGCACACGTGGGAGTTTTCGGAAGGCCATGATAGAAGCGGCGGAGCTGTCGCGGGCAACTGGAACTACGCCACTGATTTGTTCGACGAGAGCACCATTGCCCGGATTCACCAGCAGTTTGAACGGCTGCTGGCCGAGATCGTGGC
>CAYMQO010000012.1:5783-17635 GCA_964392405.1 uncultured Marinobacter sp. | reverse complement strand
GGGAACCCCCGCCCCTGAAACAGACGCTCGCTTTCGCTGCGCCATTTCTGCTCCAGCTCGTCATAGACGAGAAAGCGATACCCCTGCTCATCAATGGCCAGGCCCAGCTCTTCGTTATTCAGAATGGCCTGCTCCGACGCCGTCTGCATCAGGACATACAACTCGCGAATCTGACTGTTCATCTCCCGCAGTTCGCGGCCGCCACCAAGATTGACAATGGCCAGCGACGCCAGTAGCCCCACCAGCACCAGCACGACCAGGATCTCGATCATGGTAAAGCCCGCCTGGCGGCGGTGCTGATTAGGGGTCAGCACTTGGGGTTTACTCCAGGTCGTGGACGCTGATATCGGCAGCGTCACCTTCGCCGCCTTCCTGGCCATCAGAACCTAACGAGTAGAGGTCATAAGCGCCCTGGCTGCCGGGGCTCTGATACTCGTAGGGTCTGCCCCAGGGGTCTTCCGGTACGCTCTTGAGGTAGCCGTCGGGGTTCCAGTTACGGGGCTCCGGCGAGCCCGTCGGGCGGTTCACCAGGGCTTCGAGGCCCTGCTGGGTGCTCGGGTAGTGACTGTTATCAAGCCGATACAGATCCAGGGCATTGGCGATATTGCTCATCTGGGTCTTGGCAATGGTGACCTTGGCCTGATCACTGCGACCCATGATATTGGGGGCGACTACCGCCACCAGCAGGCCCAGGATGACCATAACCACCATGATTTCGATGAGGGTGAACCCTCGCTGGTTGCGTTGTTTCATGATCTTGCTCTCTTTCACTTGGGTTTCAGGTTATTTCGCAGTATCAGGTCGTTTCTGACCATTATTATGGTTCCTTTCCGGTAGTCAGTGCGGGTGCAGACGCCTAACCCACCAGATTACTCATATTCAGAATCGGCAGCATGATAGCCAATACGATAATCAGGACAACCACCCCCATCACCAGCAACATCAAAGGCTCAAACAGCCCGACCATGGCAGCGATTTTCGACTGCAGGGTGTTTTCCTGCATGCGGGCGGTCCGTTCCAGCATGCTGTCCAGCTCGCCACTGGCCTCGCCGGAGGCGATCATATGGAGCATCATCGGTGGGAAATAACCGGTCTGTTCCAGTGCCTTATTAAGACTGCCGCCTTCGGAAACGGTTTGTGCTGCGTCACGGAGCCGACCACGCAAATGGTCGTTACCCAGCACCTCCCCCGCAATGCGCATGGCCTCGACCAGTGGTACGCCACTGGTGGTCAGGATACTGAGGGTGCTGGCGTAACGGGCGGTATTTACACCCCGCACCATGCCTTTGGCCAGCGGCATATCCAGCAGCGCCTTATGGAACCTGCGCCGGTTCCCTTCTGTGCGCAGTGAAATCTTGAAGGCGATCCCTCCAAGCACCAGCGCCAGCAATAGAAAGACGCCGTAACTGGATAGGAAATCCGAGGCGGTCAGCATGGCCTGGGTGAGCCCCGGCAGCTCCTGCCCCTGTTTGACAAACACTTCGATGATATCCGGCACCACATAGGTCAGCAGAAACACCACAATCGCGATAGCAACGAAGGTCAGAATGATCGGATAGATCGCCGCCAGCTGGATTTTCTGACGGGCTTCCTGACGGGCTTCCGTGTAATCCGCCAGGCGGTTAAGCACCAGGTCCAGGTGCCCGGCATGTTCACCGGCCGCGACGGTGGAGCGGTACAGCCGCGGGAAAGCACGGGGGAACTCACCGAGACTGTCCGCCAGGGTGTAACCTTCCATGACCTTGGCCCGGATCGCGATCAGCATGCCTTTCATGGCGGGCTTCTCGGACTGTTGCGCCGCCGCCGACAGCGCCTGCTCGATGGGAATGCCTGACTGAATCAGGGTTGAAAGCTGCCGGGTGACCAGCGCCAGATCCGACGCACTCAGGCTGCCCCGGCGACTGAAGGAGGCACCCTTGGACTGCTTCTCCGCAGCTGGCTCGACGGCCAGCGGGGCCATGCCCTTGTCCCTTAGTTGCTGGCGAACTGCCCGCGCGCTGTCCGCTTCGATGACACCACTGGTCTGTTTGCCGCGCCGGTCCAGCGCCTTATAGTCAAAGGCTGGCATCAGCGGCTCCGATGAGTCACACGAAGGACTTCTTCAACCGTGGTTACTCCACCCAGGATCTTCTGGACCCCGTCAGCGTGGATACTCGGCCCCGCTTCCCGGGCGACTTTTTCCAGATCCAGTTCACCGGCCCGTTTATGAATCATGGCACTCATGGCATCGGTAATTTCGACCACTTCGTAGATACCAATCCGGCCCCGGTAACCCAGGCCGTTACATTTTTCGCAGCCTTTTGCCTTGAAAATGGTCGGCGGGTTGGTCGGATCCGCCTGCAGGAACTCGCACTGTTCCGGTGACGGCTCATAAGGCTCGCGACACTCCTGACAGAGCACCCGGACCAGCCGCTGGGCCACCAGGCCTACAAGACTTGATGAGATCAGGAAGGGCTCAATACCCATGTCCATCAGGCGGGTAATAGCGCCCACCGCCGTGTTTGTGTGCAGGGTGGACAGAACAAGGTGACCGGTCAGACTCGCCTGGATGGCAATCTCTGCTGTTTCCAGGTCACGGATCTCACCGATCATTACCACGTCCGGGTCCTGACGCAGAATGGCCCGCAGGCCCCGGGCAAAGGTCATATCGACCTTGGTGTTCAC
The DNA here is from genome assembly GCA_964392405.1 of uncultured Marinobacter sp. Classification (GTDB taxonomy): domain Bacteria; phylum Pseudomonadota; class Gammaproteobacteria; order Pseudomonadales; family Oleiphilaceae; genus Marinobacter. The sequence continues at coordinate 14,971 of CAYMQO010000012.1, read as the reverse complement.
CTGGGTCTGACCAATGCCCGGCAGGTTATACTCGATGGGGTCTTCCACAGTCAGGATATTACGACTGCGGTCGTTGATCTCCTGGAGGCCGGCATAGAGCGTGGTGGACTTACCGGAACCCGTCGGGCCGGTAACCAGCAGGATGCCATAGGGCCGTTTGACCATTTTCCGCAGCAGCTCCAGGTCGCTGCCTTTCATGCCCAGGGATTCGAGCCGGATGTTACCCGCCTGCTTGTCCAGCAGACGAAGCACCACGCGCTCGCCGCTGGCGGATGGCATGGTCGAAACCCGGATATCAACTTCCCGGCCCGCAACCCGCAGCGCGATCCGGCCGTCTTGCGGCACCCGTTTCTCGGCGATATCCATTTTGGCCATAACCTTGATCCGGGACACCAGCAGAGGGGCCAACGCCCGTTTTGGCTGGACCACTTCCCGCAGGACACCGTCCACCCGGAACCGTACCACCAGGCGCTTTTCATAGGTTTCGATATGAACGTCTGACGCGCCGGATTTGACGGCTTCGGTAAGAATGGCGTTGATCAGGCGGATAATGGGGGCGTCGTCTTCCTGCTCGAGCAGGTCTTCGGTTTCCGGCACGGAATCGGCCAGCGACGCCAGGTCCATGTCATCGCCGATGCCTTCGACCATCTGCATGGCCTCGGCTGAGTCGTTCTGATAGGCGTTGTTCAATGCCTCATCAAACGCCCCCGGCTCAATGGACTGGAAAGAAGCACGTCCGCCGCTGATGCGATTGGCTTCGGCAAGCGCACTGTGGGGCGCGCCCGGGCGCACGAGAATCACCGGCTCTCCCGCGCCGTTGCGGGTCAGGATAACGCCGTTACGTTTGGCGAACGTAAAAGGAAGACGTCCCAGCGGAGCATCCTGCGGCTGGATTTGCGTTTCAGTAGTCAAGGCTGTCCCCGTATCGCGTTCAGAACTGACCTCAGGGGCATGTAAGCTACCTCCCTGAGCACCGTTCCACTTATTATTCCCTGTAGGTGTGAAGGCTACCACAGGTTTTGGCGCCCCCTGAATAACTCAATACACTATAATCGGCAACAAGATGTTACATTGTGATGGGTGTTCAGGACCTTGGAAATAGTCGGCCGAAAGTGGCTGGTTGGGCCTGCCTCACAAGGTAAACGTCTCCATGCAAGAGGTTTTCAGGATGAACCATCGTAACGCAGGCGTCCGGGCGACCCGGGCCCAGAGTGAACCAGCGGGCCTTTCAGCCCTGCGATACGGTCAAGCACGTTGAAATAAGGATAGCCATGTCTGCACTTAACGCCAGACTTCCGATGATTACTGCCCTGCTGCTCGCTGTCGCCATGGTTGCTGCGCTGGCCTGGCAGGGTTACCGGTTTTACCAGCACGAGCAGGCCCTCAGGACCCAGCCTGTCGTGCAGTCCGCCGCGCCGGCAACCCCCCAGCGGGAACGGCTTCAGGTCTCTCTGGCCAGCATAGAAATGTTTGGCCGCGCTGACCCCGAGACCCTTGCCGACGGCCAGAATATGGAAGATCTGCCGGAAACCAACCTCCGGCTTTTCCTCCGTGGTGTACTGGCGGGAACGGACGAACAGCCGGGCAGCGCCCTGATCGAGGATGACAGGAACCGTACCGAGGTCTATATCATTGGTAACGAATTACCCGGAAATGCCCGGTTACGCTCCGTCCATTCCAATCGGATCATTATTGAGCGTGGCGGCAAGCTGGAAAATCTGTATTTCCCGGAAACCGATGATTCCCGGGGCATGGAACTGGCCGCTATCGACAACAGCACCCCGGCGTCCGGAGGCGAAACCGGCGGTGGGGAAGCCGGTCAATCCCGGGGGATGGCAACACCACAGGCCACCGACGAGCGACGCCAGCAGATTCGCCAACGGCTGGAAGAGCTTCGTCAACGGCTGAAGGACCAATGACGATGAGGTAGCTTCATGGCAATCACGCGGCAGGCGGCCAGACGCAGTTCCCTGCTCATGGCCATTATGTTTGCCGCTATTGCCGCTGCCTTTGAGCTGGGCCCTGAACTGCTTCAGTATGTCCAGCGGGAATATGGTCTGGATGCCCGCGCCCGGCTTGAAAACTGGGAGCGGGTTCATGCACTTGCCGAGCCGGCACCTGTCCGCCGTCAGATTCAGCTGGTCAACTCCTTCTTTAACCGCGTCCCCTTCGTCAGCGATCTCCAGCACTGGAACCAGGAGGACTACTGGGCGACACCCGTAGAAATGCTGGCCACCAACGGGGCGGATTGCGAAGACTACTCCATTGCCAAATACCTGACCTTACGGTCCCTCGGGGTTCCTGACAGTCAGCTCCGCATCGTTTATGTCAAAGCGCTGGAGCTGAACCAGGCCCATATGGTGCTGGCCTGGTACCCCACCCCCGACGCCGAGCCCTATGTGCTCGATAATCTCATCAACGAAATCCTTCCTGCGTCCCGACGGACCGATCTGGAACCCGTGTACAGCTTCAATGGTGAAGGCCTGTGGCGCATCCGTGGCAGCCGTAGCCAGCGCTCAGGTGATGCAGAGCAGCTCAGCCACTGGCGCTCCCTGCAGGAACGTCTGGTGGATCAGCTGAAATAACCTGAACTCTTGCGGGTCGGTCCCGCATGGTTTACGTTAACGTAAACTGACACAAGAATAAAACCATGACCAAGCACTACACCATCCGCGACCTGGCACGGGAGTTCGACGTAACCACCCGTACCATCCGCTACTACGAAGAGTCGGGCATGCTCACACCAGCCCGGGACGGCCAGACTCGCCTGTTCAATGATGCGGATCGCGTAAAACTCAAACTTATCCTGCGGGGCAAGCGACTGGGCTTTAGTCTGTCGGAATCCCGGGAACTGATCGAGATGTACGACCCCGGGTCGGACAACCGTCAGCAGATCAATGCATTACTGCAAAAAATCCAGAAGCGACGTGAACAGCTTCAGGCTCAGCTCCATGACATTCGCCAGATGCAGGCGGAGCTGGATGAGGCAGAAGCCAGATGCCTCGAAGCACTGGCGGAGGGTGACACCTGACCCGCCCCACGGGCTGAAGATGAATCCATAACAACAATCCCCATTCGACAAGAGGCACAAGAACAATGCGCCAGTACACCACCCTCAACTTCAACCATGGCGAGACCCTGGACACCCTCCGGGCTCAGGTTGAACGTTTCGCCCGCCATGAAATCGCCCCCATCGCGGACAAAACCGACCGGGATAACGCTTTCCCCAACGATCTCTGGCCCAGGCTGGGCGAGATGGGGCTGCTGGGCATGACCGTCAGCGAAGAGTACGGCGGTTCCAACATGGGCTATCTCGCGCATGTCATTGCCATGGAAGAGATCAGCCGTGCCAGTGCCAGCATCGGCCTGAGCTATGGCGCCCATTCGAACCTGTGTGTAAACCAGATTCACCGTAACGGCACTGAAGCCCAGAAGCAGAAGTACCTGCCCGGCCTGGTCAGTGGTGAGCAGATCGGCGCCCTCGCCATGAGCGAACCGAACGCCGGCTCCGATGTGGTCAGCATGAAACTCCGGGCTGACAAGAAGGGCGACCGCTACATCCTCAACGGCAGCAAAATGTGGATCACCAACGGCCCCGATGCCCATACCTATGTGATCTATGCGAAAACAGATCCCCAGGGCGGGCCGAGAGGTATCACCGCATTCCTGGTAGAGCGGGACTGGAAAGGCTTCAGCCGCGGCCCCAAGCTCGACAAGCTGGGCATGCGTGGTTCGAACACCTGCGAGCTGATTTTCGAGGATGTCGAGGTACCAGAAGAGAATATTCTCGGCCAGGAGAATGAAGGAGTAAAAGTCCTGATGTCCGGGCTCGACTACGAGCGGGTGGTCTTGTCCGGCGGCCCCACCGGCATCATGCAGGCCTGTCTGGATGTGGTGGTGCCCTATGTACATGAGCGTACGCAATTTGATCAGCCCATCGGTGAATTCCAGCTGATCCAGGGCAAGCTGGCCGATATGTATACCGAGCTGGCAGCCAGCCGTGCTTATCTCTACGCCGTTGCGCAGGCCTGTGACCGTGGCGAAACCACCCGCAAGGACGCCGCCGGGGCCATTCTGTATGCCTCGGAGCGCGCCACCAAAATGGCACTGGAAGCGATCCAGATTCTCGGTGGCAACGGCTATATCAACGATTACCCAACGGGACGCCTGCTGCGGGACGCCAAGCTTTACGAGATCGGCGCCGGCACTCAGGAAGTGCGCCGCATGCTGATCGGTCGTGAACTGTTCCGTGAGTCCAACTGAGGTCACCATGGCGATACTCCATAGCACCATAAACACCCAGTCCGAAGAGTTCCGACAGCGGAAGGAAGCGATGGAAGCGCTGGTCGATGACCTGGTGAACCGGCTTGAGCGCGCAGCCGAAGGGGGTGGCAGGGAGATTCAGGAACGACACCGCAGCCGCAACAAGTTATTGCCCCGGGAGCGGATTAACCGGCTGCTGGACCCCGGCTCACCTTTTCTTGAAATCGCGCCCCTGGCCGCCGACGGTGTGTATGACGATGATGTGCCAGCCGCCGGCATTATTGCCGGCATCGGTCGCGTACAGGGTGTGGAATGCCTGATTGTAGCGAACGACTCTACGGTCAAGGGCGGCACCTACTATCCGCTGACCGTAAAAAAACACATCCGGGCCCTGACTGTCGCTGAGGAAAACCACCTGCCCTGCATCTATCTGGTGGACTCCGGCGGCGCTAACCTCCCCCAGCAGGGCGAGGTTTTCCCGGACGCCGAGCATTTCGGCCATATTTTCTACCGCCAGGCGAACATGTCGGCCAAGGGTATCCCCCAGATTGCCGTAGTGCTTGGGCTCTGCACGGCCGGTGGCGCATATGTTCCGGCCATGGCGGATGAAAGCATTATGGTGAAGGGGCAGAGTTCCATCTTCCTGGCCGGGCCGCCGCTGGTGAAAGCTGCCACCGGTGAAAGCGTCTCTGCGGAAGAACTGGGCGGCGCCGATGTGCACTGCAATATTTCCGGGGTGGCTGATCACCTGACCCATACCGAAGAGGAAGCCCTGGAGCGGGCCCGCCGTTGCGTTGCCAACCTGAATCATCGCAGGAAGAACCAACTCACCACTCAGCCTGTGCGTGATCCCCTGTATCACCCCAGGGAGCTTCACGGCGTAGTGCCGGCGGATCTCCGCACGCCCTACGACGTACGGGAAGTGATCGCCCGGCTGGTCGATGGTTCAGAGTTCGACGAATTCAAGGCAGGCTATGGTGCTACTCTGGTGTGCGGATTCGCGCACCTCTATGGTCATCCGGTGGGGATCGTTGCCAATAACGGCATCCTCTTTTCCGAGTCCGCCCTTAAAGGCGCGCACTTCATAGAACTGTGCAGTCAGCGCGGTATTCCTTTGATTTTCCTTCAGAACATTACTGGCTTCATGGTGGGAAAACAGGCGGAACACGGTGGTATCGCCAAGAACGGCGCCAAGATGGTGACAGCGGTAGCCTGCGCACGGGTACCCAAGTTTACTGTTATCATCGGGGGCAGCTTCGGCGCCGGTAACTACGGCATGTGCGGTCGTGCCTACAACCCGCGTTTCCTCTGGATGTGGCCAAACGCCCGCATCGCCGTGATGGGCGGCGAACAGGCCGCCGGAGTGCTGGCTGATGTTCGTCGTGCCGGGCTGGAGCGTAAAGGCCATAGCTGGAGCGCGGAAGAAGAGCAGGCCTTCAAGCAGCCGTTTATCGACCAGTTCGAAGAACAGTCAAACCCCTACTATGCCTCAGCACGCCTGTGGGACGACGGCATTATCGACCCGGCGGATACCCGTGATGTGCTGGGCCTGGCCCTCACTGCCTCTCTTAACGCACCGGCGGAAGACACCCGCTTCGGTGTGTTCCGGATGTAAGGACATCATCATGACTGAACCTATTGTTATCAGCATGACCGACCACCGGGGCGTCACCCGTATTACCCTGAACCGCCCCGAGAAGCGGAACGCCTTTGACGATCAGGTGATTGCCGAACTTACCGATGCCATCCTGAAGGCCGGCGGCAACCCGGACTGCCGTGTTGTGGTGCTGGACGGTGCCGGCAAGCATTTTTCCGCCGGTGCTGACCTGGGCTATATGAAACGAACCGCCCAATTGACGCAGGAAGAGAACGTAGACGATGCCCGCCGCCTCGCGGGGCTGATGCAGGCGTTGGACCGACTCGACCGCCCGACCCTTTGCCTGGTCCAGGGAGCCGCTTACGGAGGCGCCCTGGGACTGATCTGTGCGTCTGACATTGCTATTGGCACCCGGAACAGCCAGTACTGCCTGAGCGAAGCCCGACTGGGCATTACGCCGGCTGCCATTGGCCCTTATGTGGTAAGGACACTCGGGCAGCGCCAGGCCCGTCGGTATTTCCAGACCTCGGAAGTGATCCGGGCCGACCGGGCATTGCAATTGGGCCTTATCCACGAGTGCGTGGACGAGACGGAACTCGAAAACAAGGCCGGGGAAATCATCACTGCCCTGCTCCGCAATGGCCCGATCGCCATGGCCGCCGGCAAGGAGCTGGTCGCTGAAGTTTCCGGCGGGGCGGTTTCGACAGAAGTGATTCAGTACACCGCTGAGCTGATCGCTCGCCTGCGCACCGGGGATGAAGGCCAGGAAGGGCTGGCGGCGTTTTTTGATAAACGTACTCCTGACTGGGCGATCACCTCATGAGCAGCACCATCACCTCTGTACTGGTAGCCAACCGGGGCGAAATCGCCCGCAGGATATTTCGCACCGCCGAGGCCATGGGCCTGAAGACAGTCGCTGTGTTTTCCGAAGCGGATGCCGGGGCGCCTTTTGTTCAGGAAGCAGACCGTGCGGTGTGTATTGGCCCCGCTGAGGCCGCCAAAAGCTATCTGGATATCCAGAAGATTATTGCCGCCGCCCGGGATCAGCAGGCTGATGCCATTCACCCGGGTTACGGGTTCCTGTCAGAAAATACTGATTTGGCCGCGGCCTGCGATCAGGCCGGCTTGCGATTTATAGGACCACCGGCGGACGCCATTGCCGCGATGGGTTCAAAAAGTGCAGCCAAAGCACTGATGGAAGAGGCGGGTATACCGCTGGTACCCGGTTACCACGGAGATGATCAGTCGCCTGAGGAGTTTCTACAGCAGGCGGATCAAATCGGCTACCCATTACTGATCAAGGCCAGTGCCGGCGGTGGCGGTAAAGGCATGCGCATCGTCCGGGACCGCACGGAGCTGAAGGATCAGATCGAAGCCGCGCAAAGGGAGGCGCGCTCCTCCTTCGGCGACCCCAGGCTGCTACTGGAACGGTATCTGGAAACTCCGCGACATGTTGAGGTGCAGGTACTGTTTGATCAGCACGGCAAAGGCCTCTATCTGTTCGACCGGGACTGCTCCGTGCAGCGGCGCCACCAGAAGATCATCGAAGAGGCCCCCGCACCGGGCATTCCGGACGAGGTACGCCGGGCCATGGGCGAAGCGGCCGTTCGCTGTGGCGAAGCCATCGGCTACTCGGGCGCAGGCACGGTGGAATTCCTCTACGAGCCGGAAACCCACGAATTCTTCTTTATGGAAATGAATACCCGGCTCCAGGTTGAGCACCCGGTGACCGAGATGGTCACGGGGCTGGACCTGGTGGAATGGCAGATCCGGGTTGCCAACGGCGAGCCCCTGCCCTGGCATCAATCCGACCTGATCTGTCAGGGTCATGCCATGGAAGCCCGGGTTTACGCTGAGGACCCGGACAACGCGTTCCTGCCCCAGACCGGTCGACTGCACACCCTGAGAGAGCCGGAGCAAAGCGACACCGTGCGGGTGGACTCTGGCGTTCGCGAGGGCATGGTGATCACGCCCTGGTACGACCCCATGCTGGCCAAGGTCATTGCCGTGGGCGCGACCCGGGATCAGGCCCGAACCAATCTGATCAATGCGCTTAACCGCTATCACACCGACGGCGTGATCCTGAATACGGATTACGTCAGCCGTGTGCTGGCCCATAAGGATTTCGCAAACGCCAGGCTGAGCACCCGTTTTGTTGAGATTCATGAAGAGGAGCTCAGCCAGCCACGGTTTTCATCCCACGCCCACCAGGGCCTCAGCCTGATGGCATGGCTTGATCAGAACGGCGCATTAACTGAACCGGATGGCCGCGACCCATGGAAGCGACTGGTGGGCTTTCGGGTAGGTGATACTCACTGGCAGCCGTTCGAGCTGGACCGGGAAGGCGAGCGTTACCATGGGCACTACCTGCTCACACCCTTCGAGCATTATCAGGGTCGGGTATCGATTCGTCTCGAAGGCGCGGAAACAGCCATCCGATGGAGCAGACAGGCTGACGGCGCATTGGAAGTGCGCATGGACGGCGCCCGGATCCGCCTGGACAGCGCAGCCCGGGGCGATGAGTTGACTATCTTTGCTGACGCCGCAAGCTGGCCGGTGCGGGTCAATCATCCTGAAGTGACCCAGGGCGACGCGATCAGCGATACGGCGCTGACGGCCCCCATGCACGGCCGGGTAACGGCCGTGCTCTGCAAGCCCGGCGATAAGGTTGGTGCGGGCCAGGCGCTGCTGACCATGGAAGCCATGAAGATGGAGCATACCCTCAAGGCCGGCTTTGACGGAACCGTCGAGGCAGTGCACTGCGAAACCGGCAGCAATGTGGAAGCCTCGCAGGTCCTCATTACACTCGAAAGCCCAGAGGATTCGTGATGGCTGATAATCAGGTAACGCTGGTGGAGGTCGGCTTGCGGGACGGGCTGCAGAATGAGAAAACCCCCGTGTCGCCAGCCCAGCGGGCGGAATGGTTCAACGCCCTGGTCGCCGCAGGCCACCGGCGGATCGAAGCCGGCAGCTTTGTATCACCAAAATGGGTTCCCCAGATGGCCGGCACCGATGAGGTCATGGCGCTGATCCGAAAGCCGGCTGACGTTACGGCAGAGGTACTCGTCCCTAACCAGAAAGGCCTGGAAGCGGCCCTGAGAACCCCGGCGGAGGTCATCTCCGTATTTACCGCCGCCTCGGAAACCTTCAACCGCAAGAACATCAACTGCTCCATCGATGAAAGCATTGAACGTTTTCGCCCGGTAGTAGAAGGAGCCCGCGCTGCGGGTCGTCGGGTCCGGGGCTATGTTTCCTGCGTGGTAGGTTGCCCCTACGAGGGACGGATACCACCGGCAGAGGTTGCGCGGGTGACACGGCAGTTGCTTGA
>CAYMQO010000012.1:0-5683 GCA_964392405.1 uncultured Marinobacter sp. | reverse complement strand
ACCGGACGAGCGCTGACTGCGGGCGGATAATCCGCCTGCTGTTAGCCGGCCCTCGCCGGGAAACCGTACCTGAGATCGGTAAAGTTTACCGGGTCGACGGACGGGACTTGGGGTACGGCCCGCCCCGATGGGCCCCGGTTCGTCTCCTGGCTTTATTAAGCCCTTGAGCTGGCGAAGAAACTGCTCTCACCATTAATTACCGTTCATAAGCACGGTTATGGTCCGGGATTCGCACCGATCAGTTTGAGGCGCGCCGGACAGCTTCGCTGAATGGAGCGCAGTCGGCGTCAGTAACCGCCGGGTTACTCAGGCGAGAGAGCCCGCCCTACTGACGAACCCGTAAAAGTATTGAGGAGACGACATGATGTTGAAACAACTCGTACTTCCTACTGCAATTCTGACTGCTATTGCGTTTACCCCGGTAATGGCTGACAGCTCCGGCAGCACCGGAGGCAGCAAGGCGGACGCCGCCGCTGAAGAACGCACTGGCACCCAGGGCTATACCGCTGGCAATCAGTCAGCTCAGGCATTTGATGAGCTCGACAAGAACCAGGACGGCAAGCTTGATGAAGATGAGCTTAATGCCTGGGGTAGCACTGCAGCGGGACCCGACGCTGCCGGCGAAGGCAACTCCATCAAGGCGGAACAGATGCTTGAGCGCTACGACCAGGACGGCGACGGTACGCTGTCCCGGGACGAGCTTCAACATGCGCCCTACCGTGGTTCGGACTCTTCGACCGATTCCAGAAGCACCACCCCTGGCTCCGGTACCGGCTCTGGCATGACCATGTAAAACGGTTTGTTCTGGGGGCCTCTTCGGCCCCCAGCAACCTACAGCTGCTTCTCCCCTCCCGTTACACCGTATATCTCCCCGCTAATAAAGCTCGCCATGGGCGATGCCAGGAAGACGTACACCGGCGCCAGTTCTGCCGGCTGCGCTGGCCGGCCCAGTAACGTGCCCTTACCGAACTCGGCGACCTTGTCTTCCGGGAACGTGGCCGGAATTAACGGCGTCCATACCGGTCCCGGCGCGACGCCATTGACCCGCACTCCCCGCTCGGAGGCTTCTTCCGCCAGGGACAGCGTCAGATATGCGATCGCTGCCTTGGTAGCAGAATACGGGGTCGGCCGCTGGCTCCATCTTCTGCTCGGTTCCCGGCAAGTCCTGGCCCTGTTTCGGGAACGGCGGCCGCGGATATAAATGGCGGGGATCCGACAGCTTCACTTTTTGCGATTCCATAAGCCCTCCGATAACGAATCGTGACGAGCGCTCCAAAGTGGCGCCATGCCCATGCTGAACAGCAGGATTCGCACCAGATTTCGGCCCGGCCGTTTCCCTCTGCCAGTAATAAATTCGCGAACTCATCCGCCATCCTCAGGTAAATTTTTCAAATCCTCGGGTAAGCATTACTTACAAATTCTGATGGATCGCCATGAAGAAACCGTGGCCACGTGTTAACCGGATCTGGCTCACCTTTTGCTGGACTAGCTCTCAAGGGTTACCGGAAAAAGTTCTACAGGAAGGAGTACTCCTGATGGGTGGCATACTTATATTATTCGGATCTCTACTGGTGTTAATCGCATTGCTTGACGTGACCAAGACCACCCTGACCACAAAAGGTGAAGGTCCCATAACGCAATGGATAAACGACCGATATAAAATATTTCTGTCACATCATACCAATGCGTTTATCTCAAGTTATTCAGGCGCGGGCGCGTTAATTCTGATCGGCGTTGTATGGTTGATTCTAACCGTGATTGGCTGGACGCTTATTTTCGGTGGCCTTTCAAACCCCTTACAACCGGTCGATACAGCGGATGAAATAACCCCTGAGGGAACAACCTATTATGTCGGCTTTACGCTATCGTCCCTCGGAATCGGAGACCCGGTTCCCGTTACCCCTGCCGCAAAGATGCTGACAGTGCTGGCGTCCCTCAATGGCATGCTGATCATAACCCTGGTGGTTACCTACGCACTCTCGGTGGTTGGCGCCGTTATCGCGCAACGTGCACTGGCCTACCGGATCTATCTGGTGGGTGGTCAGGAGGGAGAGTTCCGTAACCGGTTCAGTGATATTGATGCCTACCGTTCATGGCTCGGACAGATCACGGGCAAGCTCATCCCCCTGACTGAGCAGCGCCTTGCCTACCCGGTGCTGGACAGTTACGTGGGACAGGACCGGCGCTTTTCGGTACGAGCTCAACTGGGAAACCTGGGGCTGGCACTAAGTCGCGAATGCCATTTACGGGAACTGGACAGCCAGCAGGATCGGGAAATCATTGAATTGCTCAATGTATTAAAACGTTATACCTGTATTTCAGGATTGGCCGATCCGGATCTGGAAGTTCGGTTTCAGGCATTAAAAGCACGCCGGGGAGCATTGGCATGAACCCCGGCGCGGCGCGATATGGATTAATTCCGGTAATGCGGAATCAGTGGGTATATCCTTCCTGGTCGTATTTTCTTAAACGGTTGTACAGCGTTTTCATGCTCAGACCGAGAATGTTTGCCGCCTTTTCCTTGCGGCCCTTGCAATGCTCCAGAGTGGCGAAAATCAGATTGCGTTCAACCTCTGCTACCGACGTGCCTACGTCCACTGTCAGCGTACCGCCTTTTTGTCGAACAGATCCGGTGCGTTGTTCTGCCCGGGCCACTTCGTCCGGCAAATCCCGCTCAGTAATCCTTTCATCGGCCATGATATAAGCCCGTTGCACCACGTTCTTCAGCTCACGGATATTGCCCGGCCAGGCATAATTTTCCAGCAGAGGAACCACACTGGGCGAAAACGTCTTGCTGGTGTTATCGGCGGCGTTCAGGCTATCCAGAAAATGCTGGGCCAGACCAACGATGTCTTCCCAACGCTCACGGAGGGCCGGTAAATCGATGGGGAAAACCCGTAACCGGTACATCAGATCGCAGCGAAGGGTACCGGCCTCGACCTCTTCCTCAGGGCACCGGTTGGTGGCTGCCACGATCCGGACATCACTGGTCTGCTCCCTATCGCTGCCTACCCGAACAAAAGTGCGGGTTTCCAGTACCCGCAGCAGTTTTACCTGAAGCTCTAGGGGCATCTCGGTCACTTCATCAAGAAACAGGGTGCCGCCGTCGGCCTGCTCAAACACACCCCGGTGAGCCCGGACGGCTCCCGTGAAGCTGCCCTTTTCATGCCCGAACAATTCGCTTTCAATCAGGTTTGGTGAGATCGCACCACAGTTTACCGCGATGAATGGACGATCCCGGCGTTCACTGTAGTCATGGATGGCCCGCGCCGTCACCTCCTTGCCGGTGCCGCTCTCCCCTGTTATCAGAACCGTTGCAGCCGTGGGTGCGACGCGGCGGATCTGGTCGGATACAATCTGAATCGCCGCAGAGCTTCCCAGCATGAACTCAAGGGCATTGTCGTGCCTGGCTGACTGGCTGGGTTTGCCTTCGGGATGCAGAGCCTGTGGCGACCGCGGGTGCAGTTCCGTCCGTTCAAAGAAACTATCTATTGAGTACACATGCTCGGCCAGTGACATTGCCTTTCCCCCGATGACCTGAAATCCATTAAAATAATCATGTAGACGCTAATAAAAAGGCTTACATGCTCCACTATCTCAGTCTTGTGGCTGTGGTTGCGGCGAATTACATCCTCACACTTAGACGACACATCATCTCAATATAGGGATACAAAAATTCTCGACCCTATCTGTCAACTCTCGTTAATCATTGATTATGCGGACCAGTTCACGGAACTCAACTGACATTACGCATAGTAAACAAACTCAGCCATATAACCCATGTTAATACCGCGTTTAAATCAAATCCCTATCGGCATTTTCTGACCAGGCTGGGGGCCGTCCCTCGTCCATGTATTACTAATTATTTAGATTTATAGCGGACCTGAATCCGGGTCTGCTTGTTGCTTACTCATTGTGTGTCTATAAGTGATGTAAAGCACTTGATGTATGGACCCATGAGAAAACAATATTGTGTAGCGTTAACACTCATAACGTTAAATGCCTAGGGAGTATATATATGACGCGCGTAACAACCTGGCTGGCTGGCCTCACTATTCCCCTGATCGGTCTTACGGCGCCCCTGACAGTTTCTGCAAATGACACTGTTGAGGTCACCATGTACAAGGTCAGCAGTGACGGACGAAGTGATGCCATCGGTAATGTCACCCTGCAGGACAGCGATCATGGCCTGGTGATTGAGCTGGACCTTGAGCAGCTTCCCCCCGGCCTGCATGGCTTCCATGTGCACGAAAACCCCGACTGCAGCCCTGCGGAGAAAGACGGAAAAATGACGGCAGCGGCAGCTGCCGGTGGCCATTACGACCCGGAAAACACGGGCGCGCATCTTGGCCCCTATAACCCCGACGGACACCTCGGAGACTTGCCAGCCCTGTACGTGAACGCCGATGGAGAAAGTGACCACAAGCTCCTCGCGCCACGGCTGGAGGTGGACGACCTGGCAGGCCGGGCGTTAATGGTCCATGAGGGCGGCGACAACTACTCCGATCAACCGGAGCCCCTGGGCGGCGGTAAGTCCCGTATTGCCTGTGGCGTGTTCCCGCAACAGTAACTGCCTGACTTGCGGCCTGACTCATGGAAGTCCGGCAGCCCGGCGACGGTTCGGCTGCCGGTAAATCGCAGGAATCATGACCGATAAACTGAAGAAATACCGGGAGAAGCGGGATTTCTCCCAGACCCGGGAGCCGGAAGGCAAAGCCAAAGCCGACTCCAGCGGAACACGCTATGTTATGCATATGCATGCGGCCAGCCACCACCACTTTGATCTCCGGCTGGAGGAGGATGGCGTGCTCAGAAGCTGGGCGCTGCCGAAAGGCCCCAGTCTCAAGCCCGGGGAAAAGCGCCTTGCGGTTCAGGTGGAAGATCATCCCCTGGATTACGGAGATTTCGAAGGGGTTATTCCCGAGGGCGAATACGGTGGTGGTACCGTCATGCTGTGGGACCACGGTGAGTGGGAGCCCCGGAGCAAACCCCGGGAAGACCGCATCGATTTTGAGTTACATGGTGAGAAACTGAAGGGCCACTGGACCCTCGTGCGGATACACGACAAGAAAGCCAGTGGCAGGGCAAAGAACAAAACCTGGCTGCTGATTAAACGATCGGAAGGAGATCCCGGGCAGCCCGATGACCGCAGCGTCATCACTGGCCGGACCATGGCCCAGATAGCCGCAGAAGACGCGCCGCCGGAGCGCGGGAATTCGCCTTTCCCTGCCCCTGAAAAACTCAGGAAAGCCCGCAGGAAACCTCTGCCGGATAATCTCAAGGTTCAGCTCGCCACCCTGGTGGAAGCCGCTCCGGAGGGTAACGAATGGTTGCACGAACTCAAGTTTGACGGTTACCGCCTGATCGCCCGGATCGACAAGGGCAAAGTCACACTGTACACCCGCAACGGCAAGGACTGGACCCGCCGTTTCCCTGCCATTGCCCGGTCCCTGAAACGGTTGCCCCTGTCCCGCGCCATCCTCGACGGCGAAGCCGTGATTCCTGAAGCGGACGGCTCTACCAGCTTTCGCAAGCTGCAGGAGCATCTTTCCTCCAAATCAGGAAAAGGTGCGGTCGCCCCCGTCTTTCAGATATTCGACCTTCTCTACCTCGAAGGCTATGACCTGACCGAGGTTCCTCTGCTGGAACGCAAACGGACACTGGAGCAGATGCTGGCGGCGGT
>CAYMQO010000011.1:0-17916 GCA_964392405.1 uncultured Marinobacter sp. | reverse complement strand
CGCCGCTGGGCTTTGCCATCTTTACCGGGGTGGCCATCACCCTGGGCGCCTGGGAATGGGCGAATATGGCCGGTATCAGCAATGGCGTTTTCCGCATTGCCTATGCCACGCTGGTGGCTGTGGCTCTGGCTGTCGTGTACGGTCTGCCGACGCTGCCCATGTTGTGGCTGGCGCTGATCTGGTGGGTGATTGCCTTACAGATGATCCGGCTTTACCCGAAAGCCACCGGCCTCTGGTGCAGCCCTGTGGCGCGCGCGATTATGGGCCTGCTGGTGCTGGTGCCGGCCTGGGTGGGGCTCAACCACCTGCGCACCGGTACCTTGCAGTTTGGGGGGCAGGAAAGTGGGCTGCTCGCTATCCTGTATGTGTTTTTCGTGGTCTGGGTGGCGGACATCGGCGCTTATTTTGCCGGCAAGGCCTTCGGCACCACCAAGCTGGCACCCCGGGTCAGCCCGGGCAAGTCCTGGGCCGGTGTTTGGGGCGGAATGGCGGCGGTGGCGCTGCTGGCGGTGGCAACCGGGCTGCTGGCGGGTGTTGGTTTTGCCGACATTCTGCTACTGCTGATCGCCAGCGTGGTGGTGGCTGCCTTTTCGGTGGTGGGGGACTTGCTGGAAAGTATGCTCAAGCGCTTCCGGGGCATCAAGGACAGCAGCCACTTGCTGCCGGGCCATGGCGGGATTATGGATCGCATTGACAGCCTGACGGCGGCGATTCCGGTCTTTGCCCTGATCATCACTCTGATGGGCTGGTTGGCGGCGGGAGTGACACTGTGATCGCCGCCAGCGCAAAACGACGTCTGACCCTGCTGGGCGCAACCGGATCCATTGGCCTGAGTACGCTGGATGTGGTGCGTCGCCATCCGGACCGGTTTTCTGTTTATGCCCTGACCGCCGCCACCCATGTGGAGGAAATGGCCGCGCTGTGCCGTGAGTTCAGTCCGGCGGTCGCGGTTATGGCGGATGCTGATGCAGCAACGCGACTGGCGGATGCGCTGGCTGACCTGCCGGATATCCGGGTACTGGCCGGTGAGGCCGGGCTCGTGGAAGTGGCTGCTGCCAGTGAGGCCGATACCGTGATGGCGGCCATTGTCGGTGCTGCGGGGCTGGCGCCCACGCTGGCTGCGGTCAAGGCTGGCAAGCGGGTGCTGCTGGCCAACAAGGAAGCCCTGGTCATGTCCGGGCAGTTGTTTATGGACGCAGTGGCTCAGTCTGGTGCGTTGCTGCTGCCGATCGACTCGGAGCATAACGCGATCTTCCAGTGCCTGCCGTCTGAGCAGGTGCGGGATCTGCCCGGTGCCGGCGTGCGTCGGATTTTGCTGACAGCCTCTGGCGGGCCATTCCGCAATCACACGCTGGACATGTTAAAGGACGTTACCCCGGCCCAGGCCTGCAAGCATCCCAACTGGTCCATGGGGCAAAAGATTTCCGTCGACTCCGCCACCCTGATGAACAAGGGGCTGGAGCTGATTGAAGCCTGCTGGCTGTTCAATACCCGCCCGGATCAGATTGAAGTGCATGTGCACCCGGAGAGCATCATTCATTCCATGGTGGAGTATGTGGATGGCTCGGTGCTGGCCCAGCTGGGCAGCCCTGACATGCGCACTCCCATTGCCAACGGCCTGGCCTGGCCCGAGCGGGTCGACGCAGGCGTGGCACCACTGGATCTGTTTGCGCTGGGCCGGTTTCATTTCGAGCGCCCGGACACGGCGCGCTTCCCCTGTCTGCGGCTGGCAGCAGAAGCGTTTAAGACCGGCGGCACGGCCCCCGCAGTACTCAACGCTGCCAATGAGCAGGCGGTCGCAGCCTTCCTCAACGGAGAGCTTTGCTTTGCCGATATCCCGGTTATCATAGAGCATGCTCTTGCGACGGTGCCTTCCGGGGCAGCGGACGATTTTGAGGCCATCATGACGGCGGATCAGGCCGGCCGGGACGAAGCCCTGGCCCAGATTCAGCGCCTGTCCCGTCGGTCGGTCGCCCTCTGACCAGCAATCCACCGGGCAAACTGAAGCGGTAACGGCCGGAGGCCCCTGACATCATGTTAGACATTCTGCAAACGGTACTGGCGCTGATTGTCACCCTGGGCATTCTGGTGACCATCCACGAGTTCGGGCACTTCTGGGTCGCCCGCAGGTTTGGCGTCAAGGTGCTGCGTTTCTCCGTCGGCTTCGGTAACCCGGTATTCTCCCGCTATGACCGTCAAGGCACCGAGTTTGCGGTCGCGCTGATTCCCCTGGGCGGTTACGTCAAGATGCTGGACGAACGGGAAGCCCCGGTGCCGGAAGAGCAGCGCCATGAGGCGTTTACCTCCAAGCCTCCCGGTCAGCGCATTGCTATCGCGGCCGCCGGACCTGCGGCCAACTTCATTTTTGCCATTGCTGCCTACTGGCTGCTGAGTGTGGTGGGTTTTACCACGGTGGCGCCCATTACCGGCGAGATCAGTGAGGGTTCCATTGCGGATCGCATGGGGCTTCAGTCCGGTATGGAAATCCAGCAGGTGGACGGCCGTAAGGTGACCTCCTGGCGGGACATCAATATGCGCCTGCTGGAGCGTGCCGGCGAGCAGGATGAGGTCAGTTTTACCATCAGCGATGGCCAGGGCCAGCGGACCCTGAGCACCACCCTGGACGGCTGGCAGCTACCGGATGACAACCCGGACCCGCTCACCCAGTTCGGCCTCAGCCCCCTGCGCCCGGCGGTACCCGCTGAGATTGGCCAGATCGTCAACGGTGGCCGGGCCGACGTTGCTGGCCTGCAGGAAGGCGACCGGGTAGTGACCGTTAACGGCGAGCCGGTGGCCGACTGGTTTGCGCTGGTGACACTAATCCAGCAGTCGCCGGAACAGTCCATGGCGATCGTCGTTGACCGTGGCGGCCGTAACCTTACCCTTGAAATCACCCCGGCGGCCCGGGACGTGTCGGGGGTCGAGCAGGGCTTTATCGGCGCTGGCGTGGCCCAGGTGAGCTGGCCAGACCATATGCTGCGGGAGGTTCGTTACGGGCCTTTTGCGGCGGTGCCGAATGCGATTTCTGAAACCTGGTCGGATACCCGGTTGACCCTGGTGGCGATACAAAAGATGATTACCGGCCTGCTGTCGCCAACCAACCTCAGCGGGCCGATTACCATCGCCCGGGTGGCTGAGGCCAGTGTCAGCTCCGGATTTGAGGACTTTGTCCGGTTCCTTGCGTATCTGAGCGTCAGTCTGGGCATTCTCAACCTGCTGCCCATACCGGTGCTGGATGGCGGGCACATTGTTTATTACACCATCGAGGCCATCCGCCGGCGCCCGCTCTCTGAACAGGTTCAGGCGCTGGGATTACGCATTGGCATGGCCATGATTCTGACTTTAATGGTGTTTGCTCTTTACAACGACCTGATGCGGTTGTGAGAATTGCGAGCTCCTTACGCGCATAAACAGGCGATCTGACTGAATGAGACGTTCTTTACTGGGTGTAGCGATTGGTCTTGCCCTCACGGGGATGGCCAGCCAGCCGGCTACGGCACAAGAATTTACAGTGGCGGATATCGAAGTCGAAGGCCTGCAGCGGGTCTCCGCTGGTAACGTGTTTGCGGCGTTTCCGATCGATATCGGCGCATCATTGAATGAGCAGGAGCTTGGGGACGCGATCCGTACCCTGTTCAGAACCGGCCTGTTTACGGATATTGAAGCCTATCGGGACAATGGCACCCTGGTGCTGCAGGTGCAGGAACGGCCTGCCATTGCGTCCATCGAGATCGAGGGCAACCGCAATATCGAAACCGACGTTCTGCTGGATGCGCTCGCCGGCGCCGGCCTCCAGGAGGGCCAGGTGTTCCGCCGGGCAACACTGGAGCGCCTGGAACTGGAGATTCTCCGGTCCTACGTCGGGCAGGGCCGTTATAACGCCCAGGTTCGCGCCAGTGCCGAGGAATTGCCCCGTAACCGGGTCGCGGTACGGCTGGACATCAACGAAGGGGATGTGGCTGCTATCCGCCATATCAACATTGTTGGTAATGAGGCCTTCCCCGACGACGAGCTGCTGGATCTGTTTGAGCTGCGCACCAGTAGCTGGTGGAACTCCCTCACCAGTAAGGACAAGTACGCCCGTGAGCGCCTGAGTGGTGATCTGGAGTCCCTGCGCTCCCATTACCTGGACGAGGGCTACCTGGACTTCAACATCGAGTCCAGCCAGGTCTCCATCTCCCCCGACAAGCGTGACGTGTTTGTGGCCGTGTCCGTCAGCGAAGGGCGCCAGTACACCGTGGCCGATATTCAGCTACGAGGTAACCTGATTGTCGAAGAAGAAACCCTGCGGGAGCTGATCACCCTGGAGCCGGGGGACGTGCTGTCCCGCTCCGAACTGACCGCCACTACCGAGCGCCTGTCCCGCCGGCTGGGCCGCGAGGGCTACACCTTCGCCAATGTAAACGCCATTCCCCAACCGGAGTCGGAAGACACCGCCAGCGTGGTCTTTTACGTGGAGCCGGGCAAGCGCACCTACGTGCGGCGCATTAATTTCAGCGGCAACGTCACCACCCGGGACGAAGTGCTCCGTCAGGAAATGACCCAGATGGAAGGCGGGGTGGCGTCCACCGACCGCATTGAGTTCTCCAAGGACCAGCTGGAACGGCTGGGCTATTTCCGGCGGGTCAGCGTGGATACTGTTCCGGTGCCGGGCACCGACGACATGGTGGATGTGAATTACACCGTTGAAGAGCAGCCCACCGGCAGTCTGTCGGCTTCAATCGGTTTCTCGCAGGTTTCCGGGGTCATCCTGGGGGCTGCGATTTCCGAGAACAACTTCTTCGGCACCGGCAAGCGGGTGTCCATCGGCGCCAACGTCAGTGACTCCATCAAGAGTGCCAACTTCTCCTACGAAGACCCGTACTATACGGTGGACGGCGTCAGCCGGGGCTTCAGCCTGTTTGCCCGTGAGACCGACTTTGAAGAGCAGGATATTTCTTCCTATCTGCTGGATGAGTATGGTGGCCGGCTCACCTTCGGCTATCCCATCGACCAGTTCACACGGCTGAATTTCGGCGTGGGCTATACCCTGTCGAAGATCCGCTCGGGGGACTACACCGCAGATGAAGTGCTGCGCTTTATTGAAGAAGAAGGTAACGATTTTCATAACTACTTCCTGACCGGGTCCTGGCGCCGTAGTACGCTTAACCGGGGCATGTTGCCGACCCGCGGCTACAGCCATACCCTGTCAGCCGATATCGCGGTGCCGGGGAGTGACCTGACGTTCTACAAGCTGCGTTACCGGGGTGACAGTTTCTGGCCCCTGAACGAGCAGGAGACCTGGGTGATCCGGGCCCGGGGTGAACTGGGCTACGGCGATGGTTATGGCGACCGTTCCCAGATGCCGTTCTATGAGCACTTCTATGCAGGTGGTTACGGCTCGGTGCGGGGCTTCGAGGCCAACTCGCTCGGTAACCGGGTTGAAACCAACAAGACCTGGACCGACGATGACGACCCGTTTGGTGGTAACGTGCTGACGGAAGGCAGTCTGGAACTGATTGTGCCCACGCCCTTCGCCGGGGATACCCGCAGCATGCGAACGGCGTTTTTCCTGGACGCCGGCCAGGTGTTTGATACCAACCGGGGGTTTGATCCGGAACTGGGCGAGATTCGTGCCTCGGTGGGCATTGGCTTTCAGTGGGTAACCGTGGTTGGCCCGCTGGCGTTCAGCCTGGCCCAGCCGATCACCGATAAAAGTGGCGATGAAACCCAGGTGTTCCAGTTCTCCCTGGGGCAGCGCTTCTGACGTTAGCCCTGGTTCGGCAGCGTTCAGTAAACGGTTGGTGTCCAGGCCAGAGGTGGCCTGGACACTTTTTCGCATCAGCACAGGAGGCAAGGTGATGACTGGATTCAGGGAGTCTTTGAAACGCGTACCTGTTGCGCGGATGATGGTGGCGGTAATGGCGCTGGCGCTGAGTGTACCCGTTCTGGCGGATACCCGGATCGGTGTGGTGGACCTGCGCCGGGCGCTGTTCTCCTCCGATGACGCCAGGACGTTCGGCGACGAGCTCAAGGCGGAATTTTCGGACACTGAAGCCCAGGTACGGGAAGCCCAGCAGGAGGCCCGCCGTCTGCAGGAACGATTGCAGACCGACGGCGCCATGATGAACGAGAGCGAACGTCAGAAGCTGACGGCGGAGTTCCAGCAGAAAGCCGAGGCCTTTGCCCGGCAGAAGCAGCAGCTGGACCAGACGCTGAACAGCCGTAAACAGGCGTTTGTGGATGAGGCCCGGCCCGAGGTTGACGCGGCGGTGAAAGAACTGATGGAAGAGTATGACCTGGATCTTATTCTGCCCACAGAAACCGTTGTCATGGCCAGGCCGGAGCTGAACCTGACCGATGAACTACTGGAAAAACTGAATCAGTAATATGCCCACCAGACAACTGACCCTTGGGGAAATCGCAACACTTTTGGGTGCGGAACTCAAGGGTGACCCGTCGCTGGTTATTACCGGCATGGCTACGCTTGAGGCGGCAGAAGGCGATCAGCTGACGTTTCTGTCGAATCCGTCCTACGCCCGCTACCTGGAGAAGACCCGGGCGGGCGCCGTTCTGGTGGCCCCGAAAATGGCCGCTAAGGCGTCGACCAATGTGCTGATACTGGATGACCCCTATCTTGGCTATGCCCGCATCAGCCATGAGTTTAATGTGGCGCCCGTGCCAGCGAAGGGTGTTCATCCTACTGCCGTAGTGGACGACTCGGTGACGGTTCCTGAGAGTGTCAGCATCGGCCCCTATGCGGTAGTGGAAACGGATGTTTCCCTGGGCGAGGGGGTCGTGATCGGTGCCCATACGATTGTAGGCGCCGGTTGTGTGATCGGTGACCAGAGTATTCTGCAACCACGGGTTACCCTTGCCCACGGGGTGACCCTGGGTAAGCGCTGTCATATTCTCAGCGGTGCGGTCATCGGCTCCGATGGTTTCGGCTTCGCCATCCATGAGGGCCAGTGGAATCGCATTGCGCAGGTCGGCGGCGTAACCCTGGGCGACGATGTGGAAGTTGGTGCCAACACCACCATTGACCGGGGCGCACTGGATGACACCCGCCTGGGCAACGGCGTGAAGATCGATAATCTGGTTCAGATCGCCCATAACGTGCAGATTGGCGATCATAGCGCCATGGCCGGCAAGGTTGGTATCGCTGGCAGTACCCGTATTGGCAGGCACTGTATTTTTGGCGGCGCTGTCGGCGTTGCCGGTCACCTGACCATCGGTGACAAGGTGCAACTCACCGGTATGGCAATGATTACCGGAGATATTCACGAGCCGGGGGTTTATTCCTCGGGCACAGGTTATATGAATAACCGCGACTGGCGGAGAAATGCCGCTCGCTTCAGGCAACTGGACGCCATGGCGCGTCGGTTAAAAGAACTTGAAAAGAAAATAGAGGGCTGAGGCCGATACCCGATGATGCAAATTGATGAAATACAGAAGTTTCTGCCGCACCGCTTCCCGTTTTTGCTGGTGGACCGGGTGGTAGAAGTGGAAGCCGGAAAATCGATTGTCGGCTACAAGAACGTCACCTTCAATGAGCCGTTCTTCACCGGCCATTTTCCCAGCCGGCCCATTATGCCAGGGGTTCTGATCATCGAGGCCATGGCCCAGATATCGGGTATCCTGGGTTACGTTACCGCCGGCCGTACGACGGCTGACGGCTCGATTCACCTGCTGGCAGGTTCCAACAAGGCGCGGTTCAAGCGGCCAGTAGTGCCTGGAGACCAGTTGCGACTTGAGTCTACACTGTTGTCCAACAAGCACGGTATCTGGAAGTTTGACTGCCGCGCGCTGGTGGATGGCGATGTTGTCTGTGTTGCGGAAGTCATGTCAGCCGAGAGAGACGCTTGATGTCGGAGAAACACTGGAACGGTGTCCATCCCCAGGCAATCGTAGACCCATCCGCCAGACTGGCAGATGGGGTTACGGTGGGGCCATGGAGCTACATCGGACCGGGGGTTGAGATTGGTGAAGGCACCGAGGTGCATTCCCATGTGGTGATCAAAGGCCCCACTGTGATTGGCCGGAACAACCGCATCTTTCAGTTTGCCAGCGTGGGCGAGGAGTGCCAGGACAAGAAGTACGCCGGTGAGCCGACGACCCTGGTCATTGGCGATAATAATGTGATCCGCGAGAGCTGCACCATTCATCGCGGAACCGTGCAGGACCGTGGCGAGACCCGTATAGGTAACAGCAACCTGTTGATGGCCTATGTGCACGTTGCCCATGACTGCGTAATCGGGGACAACACGATCCTTGCGAACTGTGCCACCCTGGCCGGCCACGTGACCATTGGTGACTGGGCGATTCTTGGTGGTGGCACCATGGTTCATCAGTTCTGCCATATCGGTCCTCACAGCATGAGTGGCGGCGGCAGCATCGTACTGAAGGACATTCCCGCCTATGTCATGGCAAGCGGCCAGTCCGCCAGCCCCCACGGCATCAATGTGGAAGGTTTGCGCCGCCGGGGTTTCAGCAAGGATGTGCTGATGGAGCTGCGCCGGGCCTACAAGATTGTCTACCGGCAGGGCCTGACCACGGCCCAGGCGCTGGCAGAACTGGAGCAGAACTGGCCGAACCTGCCGGAAATGCAGCCGCTGATGGAGTCCCTTCGCATGTCCGACCGGGGCATCGTTCGTTAGGCCGGCTGTGTCTGCTGATCTCACTGCTGTCGACGCAAACCTGACCGGCTTGGTCCGTCGGGCGCCGGTCACCATTGCCATGGTGGCTGGGGAAGCGTCGGGGGATATTCTTGGCTCGGGTCTGATCCGCTCCCTTCGCAAGCGCTATCCCAATGCCCGTTTTGTCGGCATTGGCGGTGAGGAAATGATTGCCGAGGGCTTTCACTCCCTGGTCCCCATGGAACGGTTGTCGGTGATGGGGCTGGTGGAAGTGCTCGGTCGCCTGCGGGAGCTCTTTGCGATCCGCGCCCGCCTGATGGATTACCTGCTGACTACACCGCCGGATGTATTGATCGGTATTGATTCCCCCGACTTCACCCTGGGGGTTGAAGAGCGTTGCCGCAAGGCGGGGATTGCCACCGTGCATTACGTCAGCCCGTCGGTGTGGGCCTGGCGCCAGAAGCGCATTTTCCGCATTGCCCGCTCGGTTGATCTGATGTTGACTCTGCTGCCCTTCGAGGCAAAATTCTATGAAGAGCATCAGGTCCCCGTTGCCTTCGTGGGCCATCCGCTGGCAGAGCGGGTACCCATGGAAACGGACACCGCCGGAGCCCGGGCCGCGCTGGGGCTGGAGCAGGAAAAGCCCGTGCTGGCGATATTGCCGGGCAGCCGTGCCGGGGAAGTGGAGCGCCTGGGCGGACTGTTCCTTGAAACCGCCCGTCAGCTGCAGGCCGCCCATCCGGATCTGCAGCTGGTGGTTCCCTGCATAAATCGGGAGCGGGAAACCCAGGTGCGGGCGCTGGCGGATGCCCTGGCCGTAAAGCTGCCATTGACGGTGGTTCGGGGCCGTTCCCGGGAAGTGATGGCGGCCGCGGATGTGGTGTTGCTGGCGTCGGGTACTGCCACCCTGGAAGCCATGTTGCTGAAAAAGCCCATGGTAGTGGGTTACCGGCTGAGTAACTTCAGTTTTGCCGTGCTGTCGCGGCTGGTAAAAGTGCCCTGGGTTTCGCTGCCCAATCTGCTGGCCCGGGAGGAGCTGGTGCCCGAGCTGTTGCAGGAAAACGCCACGCCGGAGAAACTAGCGGCCGCCGTGCAGGAGCGGCTGGATAACCCACAGGAGCGCAAGCGGCTGAAAGAGGCTTTTACCCGGCTGCACCATGTTCTGCGCCGTAATGCCGATGAACGGGCTGCCGAAGCGGTGTCCGGGTTGATTGAAAAGGACAGGAGCAGATGACGGATCCGGTTTTACTGCCAACTTACGAATGCCGGTATCAGGGCTGGAAGCTGGCGGGTGTGGATGAAGTGGGTCGTGGTCCGCTGGCAGGACCGGTGGTGACGGCTGCGGTTATTCTGCATCCGGATCGGCCCATTGAGGGACTGGCGGACTCCAAGAAACTGACCGAAAAACGCCGCGATGCCCTGTACGACGAAATCATTGCCAAGGCTGCCGCCTGGAGTCTGGGGCGCTGTGAACCCGCCGAGATCGACCAGCTGAATATTTACCAGGCCACGCTGCTGGCTATGGTAAGAGCCGTGGCCGGGCTGCGGATTGAGCCTGAGTATGTGCTGGTGGACGGCAACCGGTGTCCGGACTGGCACTGGCCGTCAGAGCCGGTGATCGGTGGCGATGGCCGGGTAGAGGCCATCAGTGCCGCCTCCATACTGGCCAAGGTCAGCCGGGACCGGGAAATGCAGTCCCTGGAACAGACTTACCCCGGTTACGGGCTGGCCTCCCACAAGGGCTACCCGACGCCGGCACATCTTGAAGCCCTGCAGCGCCAGGGCGCGACCCCCATCCATCGCCGGTCCTTCCGGCCGGTTCAGCAGGTGCTGATGACGTCCGGTGCTGGTAGCGCTCTGTCTACCAGTGGTCCGGTTGCCGATATGCTTGACCCCTTGCTCACGCAGGATCAGTAACCGGTTACCCGGAGCCAGCGGTACAGCCGGTCCCGGAAGCTCTCCAGCCGGGGCTTGTGCTGATCCTGTTCCGGGGTCGGCCAGTTGGCTTTCTTGCTCTTGCAGCGAATGATGCCGTTGCGGGTCAGCTGCAGATGCCACCGTTGGGCCGTTGAGTGATCCTTGTCGGGATCGGACACCACCAGCAACAGGTTATAGTCACGCTGCTTTTCAATCAGGTGCGATTCGATAGACGCCGGGTCGTCCCTGTCAGTCCAGCTGAACAGCCGGTTGGTGGCTGGCTCAACCAGATGGCTGAGAGCTTCGCAATCCAGCGTCAGTCCCTCCTGGATCTGATCTTCTTTGAGCACGTTTTTGTCGAGCTTCACCACCGAACGGTAGTGGATGATCTGCCCTTCGTCGTTATTCGCCCAGCGCCCGGAGCGCTGCCGGATCTTCTGGGGCAGGTCGGACAGCTTGCGATAGTCCAGCCACAACCGTTGCCGCGCCAGCAACTTGTTGGTGTAGGGGGTGATCAGGCGGATTTTCCAGCGTGCCTTGCCGCGCCGCAGCCAGCTGGTAATGCCGTTAATCATGTCTTCCCGTACCAGGTCCCGCAGGGTGTAGATCAGGCCGATGCCCAGCAGCAGGGTCAGCGACAGCTTCTGGCTGGCATCCCGGGCGTTGAACAGGATGTAGGTAAACAGCATCATGATCCACATGGTGGACACGGCCTTGACAACCTTGCGAGTGACGGCGCCGAGCCGGGTGACTTTCGGGCGCAGCCGCAAGGGGTATTCCAGCAGGCGCTGGTACAGGGCGATCCGGTTCCAGACCCGTGAGGGCTCGCCGTCCAGACTGACCATGTACTCGTGCTCTTTACGGTAGTTGTATTCCCGCTGTAGAAACTCGTGGACCGACTGCTGGAGTTCCGGGTCCAGCCCGGCAAAGTCTTCAGAGGCCAGGCATTCCAGGAAGAGTTGCTCGGCGTGCCAGGAAAAGAACGTATCGATCAGCTCAAAGTACCGTTGCTGGCGACTTTGACCAGCGCTGGAACTCCGCAACTGACTGGCATAGGTCTCACTGACGCGAATGGCCCGTTTTACGGGTTCGTCGGTCAGGCCGGAGCGTCCGATCTGCTGGCGCAGGCGTTCCACTGTATCCCGGTACTGGAAGACCGACGACCCCATTGCCACCTCGTAGTGGGGCGATAACAGGGCGTAGGATTTGTTCGCAATGTCGATGCGATCCTTTTTCGGCTGGTCCCGCAGGCTGAACCGGTGTTCGATACAGCTCTGAAAAAACTGCGGCTCCGGAAAAAGGCGGTCGGACAGGCTGCTCTCGTAGGGGGTAAAGATAAAAAGGTCGATCGTGTAGCGCCCGGGCAGCGTGAGGGAGCGGGTAAAATGGAGCCGGTAGTCTCCTTTGCGCTTTAATAAGAATGCCACCGCCTCTCCTTCTGATCTGATCTTTATTTTTCCTTAATGGTTTACCCAGAACCCTCCTATTGAGCCTTAATTTTCAGCCCTGGCAAAGAGTGAGATATACCTATAGTTTTTGACTATGGGCTGCGCCGCAGGATCAGCCCACGGTCACCCACTGCGTATATCGGACCGTTTCGGGTTGCACAGACGGCGCGCAGACCGTGATCCGTACCGCTGCGCTCCCGTATCCAGTGGCCGTTGTCCAGGCGCAGGATCTGGCCGCGCGTACCCACGGCATAGGCGTTTGCGCCGGAGGTGCCCGATACGCTCAACAGGTCGTCCCTGGTGCGGATGGGTTGTACGTGCCAGCGGGTACCGTCGAAGTGAGCGAGGGTGCCGGACAACCCGACGGCGTAGATGTCCTCCAGGGAGGTGCCCCAGACGTCGTACAGGAAGTTCTCGGTGCCCACGTTAAACTCGGCCCAGTTCTGGCCGTTATAGCGCAGCACCAGGCCAAAGTCGCCCACCGCCAGCAGCCGGTCGCGGCGCATACCCCAGAGTCCGTACAGGGCCGACTGGGTGCCGCTGGGCATGCGCTTCCAGCCAAGGCCGTCAAAATGCAGGATCAGCCCCTCGTCCCCCACGGCGTACATGCAGTCAGGCCCATCTCCCCACAGGTCAAGGATGGTGATGTCCAGGTGAAGGTCGAAGTGCAGTTGCCAGGCCGAGCCGTCGAAGCGAAAGATGCGCCCGTGCTGACCGGCGGCGAACAGCCCATCGCCAGTATCCAGCAGGCAGTGGACCGCCAGTTCGCTGGGTGGCGGCAGGGCCTCCCAGCGGTCGCCCTCCAGCCTGAGTACGGTGCCGGCTTCGCCACAGGCGTAGCAGGTGCCGTCTGCGCTTTCGTGAATACCCCAGAGCTGACGGTTAACCGCTGTGGTCATCGCGACCCAGGGGCTGCTTTTGGCGACACCCGGGGGCGGTGCGAGGGCCTGGGTGAAATCTTCGGCGGCGGTCATGATGGTGCCGAAGTCCCCCACGGCCAGGGCTTCGCCGGTGGGCAGCGGCACGATGTCCATCAGGTCGTGAATGGTGTTGCTTTCCAGCGGGCTCAGGTCCAGCCCCTCCAGGTAGTACAGCCGGCCCTGATCACCCACAATCAGGGTACCGTCCCGGTAGCTTCGGATGGCGCGCAGACGGGGCATATCCACTTTAAAGTCCAGGGCCTGGAACTGGCCGTCCTGATAACGCACCAGTTCACCCCGGAAGCCACCCTTGTCAACAAAGTAGCGGCCTCCGGCCAGCAGTAGCTCGTTGTCGCCGGTCATCAGCATGGCCTGGAAGCCGGAACCGAGGGGGCAGTCCAGCCGGACCCACTGACCGTCCGGGTCGCGCCGAACAACCGTACCTTCTGCGCCGGCGGCGTAGACCCGACCGTCGGGCGCGCAGACGACTGCCCGCAGGTTGACCTGGGTGGCGGAAGGCTCGCGGGTCCATTCATCGCCGTCGTAGTGCAGTATCATGCCGTCATCACCCACCGCCCAGGCGTGACCGTCGGCGTTGCCGTCGATGGCGAACAGGGGTGTGTTTTCGGCACAGGCGGCAAAGCGGTCATTATCGTCGATGATGCCGCCGTAGCGCTGCTGCCATTGCTCACCGTCCCAGTGCAGAATCGTTCCCATCCAGCCGACTGCGATCAGCCGGTCTGCGCTCAGGCCCCAGATGCCGTGGAGGGGCAGGCGGCTGGGGGTTTCCATGGGCTGCCACTGCCGGCTGGATTCGTCGACATTGCCGTCGTAGTGGAGAATCCGTCCTTCGTCACCCACAACAAACACTTCTCCGTCCCCGGCCCAGCCGGACCAGAGCACATCGCCGTCGCCGGCGCCCACCTCCGCTACCCGTCGCCAAGGCTGCCGGCGGGTGGCGCTGGCGGCATCAGTGCCGAGCAGCTGGCTGAAAAACTGGCGGCGTCGGGCGTCCGGGGCCTTGGTCATGAAGTGCGGTCCTCAGGTAGAAATCGGTTCGGTGTGACGATGGCTGTTCAGTGGAGGTTGCCCCCGCGGTCCTCTGGCATGCCCTGGCCCAGCAGGGCGGTCAGTTCGGCGCGCAGTTGCTCCCGCTGTTCGGCGGGGACCTTCTCCAGTGCGGCTTCAAGCTGTGGCTGGTCCTGGGCATGCTGCTCCAGGGCCTGCAGGGAGTCCGCTGCGGCGGCCGCAAAGTTGGCCCGGGCGTGGCTGATGCAGCGGTTAATCGCGTTACCGAACGCACTGGCTTCCCGGCTGTCCGGGGCTTCCAGCACGATGGGGTGGCCGTTATCCGAACCAGCCGCCAGTGCCGGGGAAAACGGGATCTGCGCCAGCGACTCAACGCCGGCCTTGTCCAGGGCTTCAGCGAGATGACTGCGGGGGAACAGATGGAAGTCCTGGCTGCAATGGGGGCAGGTGACCCCCGCCATGTTTTCCACCACGCCGAGCAGGGGCATACCCCGTTCCTGACAGAAACGAATGGCCTTGAGGCTGTCCATCAGGGCGACTTCCTGGGGCGTGGTCACCAGCATGGCGGCCACATCCTGGCCTTCCAGCAGGTCCGCCAGGGTGATCAGTTCGTTGCCGGTGCCGGGGGGCATGTCGATGACCAGGAAATCCAGCGGTCCCCAGTCGAATGAGCCGATCAGGTGGTGCATAAAGTCATGCTTGTAGGCATCCCGCCAGACGATGGGGGTGTCGTCGCTTTCCATCATGAAAGCCAGGGAGCCGACTTTCAGAGGCTGCGGGAGCCTTTTCGGTGCAAACGCCCTGGGGGTCAGGCCGTCTTTACTGATACGGATTCGCTGGCCCACAAAGCCGAAAAAGCGGCTCTGGTTAGGGCCATGGATGTCCGCATCCGCCACACCAACCCGGTAACCCTGGGCCGCAAGACCGGCCGCCAGGTTGGCCGAAACGGTGCTCTTGCCGACCCCGCCCTTGTTGGCCATGACCATAATGATCTGGCCGATCTGCGCCAGCCGTGACTCAATCAGGTTTTTCTCGTGATGGCTTTTATCCAGGCGGCACTCGGGTTCCTGTGGGCAGAACTGGCAGGCATGGCCCCGGCCACAATCCTCTGGCACGAGGGCGAGTGGATCCTTGGGGTGAAACTGGGAAACCGTCATGTGCTATCTCCTGCGGGACTCCTGTCAGCTGTCGCTGTCGGTGTCCAGCATGATCCAGGTGTGGGTGATGCGCTTGTTACCGTCCCGCTCGTTATCGCTTCCCTGCCAGACAGCGAAAGAAACGGGAATGACGCCGGACTCCAGATTAACGTTGTGCTCCCCGGTCGCCTGCAGCGGACGTGACATGACTACCTGCCACTCGTTGTCCTGGGCGATCCGTTCGGACACGTACAGGCTGTCACCGGCGACGTCCTGTTCCGGCAGATAGGTGGTGCTGCCGAAGCCGCCGGCGGCCAGGTTCTGGATCTGGTTTTCATCGGCGCGCCAGTACCAGATATTAACGGGCTTTTCCGGCCCGCTGCCCATCATATAGGAGGTGTCTGCTCCGTTCAGGGCAAACTGTATGGCGGCGCCGTCACTGAAGGCGTCGACGGTATTGCTGCGGTCTTCGGTATCGTCCTTCCAGTGGAGCCGGACATAGAAGCGTTCACTGGTGCGGGCAACCTGGAAGTACAGGTGCTTGCCCCGCATGGCGCCGTCGTCAAAGCGCAAGGCGACGGACTGATGCACCGGCGGGGCGGGGAACAGGTGGGTACGATAGACCGGAATACGGCCCCAGATCAGGTCGTCCGGGTCGTTCTGGCTGCGCAGGTAGATCTGGTCCGGCAGTCGTGACACTTTTACGGTATCGCCCGGCTTGATTTCGGCGGTGTTGGGGTTGACCTCATCGTGCTCCGCCAGAGCGGCAGAGGCGGTGAAGGCCAGCGCCAGGGCCAGGGTGCTTCGCAGCGTGGATCGCATTGTCATGGCTTGTCTCCTGGTAGGGGCATGCCCCGTTAGCGGGAAGTTCAGTCCCACATCGAGCTCGCATCGGTAGCGGTCTGGTCGCTGGTGCCGGGTGGCGGACAGGGCCCGACCCGTGCGGACAGCTCTTCCAGATGATCTGCGATCAGGTCCGGCAGGGCTGCCACCAGATAGGCCAGCGTCGGATCCAGGCCCTGGTCCTGCTCCCGGCTGTAGGCGTCGCGGATCTCGTCGGCCAGCGGGCCGAGGTAGCGGGCAATAAAGTCCCGCTGGGCCCGGCGCAGGGAACCGGGCTCCTGGCCGGCGGTCAGCGTACGGCGCTCGAGGTGACAGAGCAGTGTGCAGAACTCGAGCATGGCGACGATATGATCCGGCTCTTCGGTATGACCCTCGTCACCCTGTGCGGCCTGCAGACCGAAATGCCGGTAGAACGCCTGAACGTTGAGCAGATAACTGCCCTGGGCCTGGCCGTTCAGAATATCGGCGTAACCGCTGCCCACCAGCGGTACCCGGGGCTTCCGGCGACCCTGCAGGAACGTGGCGGTGTAGCCCACCTGCAGGGCGGTCAGGTCCTCGCTGGCCGGAAGCGTCGGCCAGGGCCGCCCGGTGAGCTTTTGCCACACCGGCGCCAGGGCTTTCCGTAAGCGGCCGTCTTCCAGTGCCTGCTGGGTTTCTTCCAGCGGGTAGCCGAACAATGCAGCACTGAGCCGATAGACGGTTTCCCTGGCTTCCAGCCGCTCGAGCTCGGGGGTCTGAACAGACGCGGTGGTTGCGGTCATGGTTTTTCCTTAGCTCAGCTTGAACATTTCAGCGTGCTTGAAGCCGATCAGCGTGTCCATCAGTTCACTTTCACCACCGTCGGCCTTGGCCTGGCGCTCTCTGGCCAGGGTATCCAGGGCGGCGCCGGTGTCGGGGCCGAACAGGCTTTCCAGGTATTCCAGCGGAATCCGCTGCTCATCCAGCGCCCGCCCGTCGGAGGCGTACTTTGAGGGCGAGGTGGGCGGTACATAGAACACGTTCGGCTTGGTGCCCCATTCCGCGTGCAGGGGCAGGGCGACCTTGTATTTGTCCACGAGCAGGTGGATGGGGCCTTCCTCATCGTCGCGGTAGCCGATCCAGCGGATCCGGCCGACACACTGCTGGGCACAGGCGGTGGGCAGGCCTTTTTCAATCCGCGGGTAGCAGAAGATGCACTTCTCGGATTTGGAGATTTCTTCGTTGAAGTAGACCTTCTTGTAGGGGCAGGCGTTCACGCAGTAGCGGTAACCGCGACAGCGCTCCTGGTCCACCAGCACGATTCCGTCTTCCTGGCGCTTGTAGATGGCGTTGCGCGAGCACGCCGCCAGACAGGCCGGGTTTTCACAGTGGTTACACAGGCGCGGCAGGTAGAAGTAATAGCTGTTGGGGTACTCTCCTTTGCCTTCATCCTCGTCCCAGTTGGCGCCCCAGGTGGGTTTCACGTTGGGGCGCAGCCAGGGGTCGGTGCCGGACATCAGGGCTTCCTGGTAGTTGTACTCCCAGGGCACCCCGTAGTCGTCCTGGCTGGGCTGGCGACTGAGGCGCAGAGCGCCGTCGGCGTCAAAACCACCGCCCATTTCCTGATAGTCTCTGGGGTAGCCGAGCCCGGGCTGGGTTTCGACGTTATTCCAGTACATGTATTCGCGGCCGTTGCGGTTGGTCCACATCAGCTTGCAGGCTGCGGTGCAGGTGTGACAGCCGATACACTTGTTCAGGTCCAGCACCATGCACAGTTGACGTTTGACAGCCATGACAACCTCCTCTTAGGCAATCCGCGGGTCGGCGATCTGTTCGGGTTTGGCCAGCTCAATGTCGAAGCTTGACTCGTGCAGCAGCTGGTTGGCGTTCCACATGCCGAACTTGAAGGCCAGGTGGCCCCAGCCGCCCACCAGTTCCAGTGGCTGCAGGAAAGTCGCCATGGAGTTGTTCATCGGCTTGCGATGAATGTACTGGTGGGGCTCCCAGCCGTGCTCCATCATGATGGAGTGCTCCGGAATGCTCGGGTAGA
>CAYMQO010000010.1:0-18179 GCA_964392405.1 uncultured Marinobacter sp. | reverse complement strand
CCGGACCCTATCACATAACACCGATCAGGTATGCCATGGGAACGCTGATTCTCGCCGTAACCACCCTGTTCCTTTATAGCATCGGCACTGCCCTCCACGCCCTGGGCTTCAGAGGACGCATCACCACCAACAAGCACATTCTGACCGTGCTGGGCGTACTCGGACTGATCGCCCACGGGCTTCTGGTGTGGCAAACCCTGTTTCAGGACGGCGCGCTGAACCTGGGCTTCTTCCAGAGCTCACTGCTGATTTCCTGGCTGGCCGTGGCACTGCTCGTGTTTATGAACCTGCGCAAGCCGCTGGACAGTCTTTTCCTTGGGGTCTACCCGCTGGCCAGCCTGACGGTGGTCTGCGCACTGCTAACTCATACGCCACCGCGCTTTATCCAGCGGGATGACTGGGGCGTGCTGTCCCATATCTCCCTGTCGGTGACCGCCTACAGCATCTTCACCCTGGCTGCAGGACAGGCCCTTCTGCTCTACCTCCAGAACCGCCAGCTCAAGCACAACTACAACAGTCCGCTGGTGCGCAACCTGCCGCCACTGCAGACCATGGAGTCGCTGTTATTTGAACTGCTCTGGGCCGGCGTGATTCTGCTGGTACTGGCCATTGTGACGGGGGCCGTATTTGTCAGCGACCTGTTCGCTCAGGACCTGGCTCACAAGACGATCTTCTCGCTGATCTCCCTTGCCGTCTTTGCCGCCCTGCTCATTGGCCGTCAGACCCAGGGCTGGCGGGGCATTACAGCAAGTCGCTGGACCCTGGCCGGGTGCGCACTGCTGGCACTGGCCTACTACGGCAGCAAATTCGTGCTGGAGCTGGTCTTCCAGAGAGCGGGTTGACACAGTTCCAGCCTGACCTTACTTTTCCCTTTCATCCGAAACACAAGGATTACCTCTTTTGAACGAGGCATCGCTTACGGCGCTGTTCTTTCTGCTTGCGACCCTGATTGTTCTTTCCGCCTTCTTCTCCAGTTCAGAAACGGGAATGATGTCCCTCAACCGGTATCGCCTGAAACACATGGCAAAGACCGGCAATAAAGGCGCACGTCGTGCCCAGAAACTGCTTCAGCGCACGGACCAGTTGATTGGCGTCATCCTGATTGGTAACAACTTCGTCAATATTTTTGCGTCCTCCATCGCAACGGTTATCGCCATGCGACTCTGGGGCGATGCCGGCATTGCGGTGGCGACGGTTGCGTTGACCATTGTCATTCTGGTGTTTGCGGAAGTTACACCCAAGACCCTGGCGGCACTTTTCCCGGAGAAAGTCGCCTTCCCTGCAAGCCATGTGCTTGCGATCCTGTTAAAGGTGCTCTATCCGGCAGTGTGGGTGGTGAACCTGTTTACCAACGCCATTCTCAGGATGTTGCGGGTGTCCATGGAAGGAGCCGGCTCCGATCACCTCTCCCAGGAGGAGTTGCGCACTGTCGTCAACGAGTCCGGCTCACTGATCTCATCCAGACATAAAGACATGCTGGTCAGCATCCTGGACCTGGAAAAGGTGACCGTGAACGATATCCTGGTTCCCCGCAATGAGATCGTCGGTGTCGACCTGGAGGATGATATCGACGATATTCTCCGTCAGTTGCGATCCAGCCAGCATACCCGGCTGCCCATCTTTAATGGCGACATCAACAATATCCAGGGCGTGCTACACCTGCGGAACGTTTCACGGCTGGTACTACAGAATAACGTCACCAAGGCGATGTTGATGCAGTTATCCCGTGAACCTTACTTCATTCCGGAGAACACCCCGCTGCATACGCAGCTGATCAACTTTCAGAAGGCAAAACGACGTTTCGGCATTGTTGTGGATGAATACGGTGAAGTGCTGGGCATCGCGACCCTGGAAGACATCCTGGAAGAGATCGTCGGCGACTTTACTACGGACTATTCAGAAACCAGCCCCGACGTCATTCCCCAAAACGATGGCACTTTCATTATTGACGGCAGCGCGGCAGTCCGGTCCATCAACAAAAACCTGAACTGGAAACTTCCGACTGATGGCCCAAAAACCCTTAACGGCCTGATCACCGAAAAACTGGAAGCCATCCCGGATACCAACGTGTGCCTTGTAATCCATGGTTATCGAATTGAAGTTTTGCAGATCAAGGATAATGTGGTGAAAGCCGCCATTGTGCACCCGGTACCACGCAAAAAGTCCTTTATCCGACAACGTTTTTCCTGACTATATAGGTAATGGTTCTAACCATTTCCTTTTAACAAGATCATGATTTAAGCAATGGCTTGACCTAAGTCACTCCTCTGCCAAGACTGAAGATGGTGCGCCAATTTTGACGCACCAACAGCCTGCCGGCTCCAGGTGCCTCCGATAACGGAACAATTACTCAGGCACCCCGAACCGACAGCTGTCAGACAACAATAAGAGGAGAAGGTCCATGAGCCTTTCACATACCGTCGGTCTGTTAACCCGCCCGGATGAAGAATGGGTCGCCATCCGTAACGCTTCGGAATCGGTTTCAAGACTCTACTTCGGTCATATCCTGTTACTCGCACTGATACCTGCCGTGGCCGCGTTCTATGGCACCACTCAGGTGGGCTGGCAGGTGGGAGGCAGCCCCGTTATCAAACTGACCACCCAGAGTGCGCTCCAGCTCTGTGTGCTGGCCTACCTCGCGATGCTTGCGGGCATTTACATCATCGGGAAATTTATCGACTTTTTTGCCGCCACCTACGAAGTTACTGAAACAACACCCCGGGGCGTCACCCTGGCGGCTTACACGGCAACACCAATCTTCCTGCTGGGGGTGATCGCCGTTTACCCCAATATCTGGATCAATATGGCCGTGGGCATTGCGGCGATTGCCTACGCGGTCTATCTTCTTTATCAGGGACTCCCCATACTGATGAGCATTCCAGAGGACCGGGGCTTCATGTTTGCGTCCTCCGTGCTGACCGTGGGTCTGGTCATGTTCGTCGGACTGCTGGCCATTAGTGTGGTCATCTGGAGCCTGGGCGTTGGCCCCCAGTATATAAGCTGAGTCTGCCGGATTCCGGAATCTACACCGATCAGCCGGCCCGCAAAGGGCCGGTTTTTTGTGTCCTGCCCCGATCACAAGAGAGTTTCTTTGGTTTTTGAGACACAGGCGCGCCATTACAAATAATTAATCGTGCAACCTCGGTAAATTTTGCGATAAATTACCCAGACAAGAATACTCTCTAGCAAGCTCGGTAACGTATCCGGTTGAGGCGTATCAGGAGTCAGCCATGAACAGACAATCCGGCATACATTACCTGCACGACAGGCCCGGTGCAGGGGGGCCGGTTTCCGTTCCTCCGGAAGTCTCCCGGATCCGGGAGACCGTAGTCGCAGGCCTGGGTGACCTGTTACAGGGCGCTTTCGATGCAGTGGATGACTCCCTGTTCGAGCTTGCCAATAATGCCCGCAGCAATAACGAGCAGAACCGTTATTTCGAGGCCATGCGTGAGATCCGGATCAAACGCAAGGGCGTCGAAAAGCAGTTTCAGCAGTCAGTCTCGTCACTCTTTGACCACCCTCCACTGGTTACCGCAGACCCGCAGTCCCAGTCCGCGGCGCCAGATCCGACCTCCGCCGATAGCCTGTCGCTGGTACAGGACGATGAGCTGGAAGAACAGGTGGCCCTGAGTGCGATGATTTCGAAGGCCAGGGCCTACTTTCAGGGTCCCCTGCTGCAACTGCAGACCCGTTTTACGGTGGTTTACCCCGACGCAAACGAAGAGCGGCCGGTCAACCCCATGTTGCCGGATTATATCTGCCGCGCCTTTGCCAATGCGGCAGATGCGTTTGAAATCCAGATTCGTGAGCGGCTTATTGTCCTGAAACAGTTTGACCGTTACGTGATCGCCAACCTCGGCATGCTGATGGACGAGGCCAACCGGATTCTGGTCCAGGCCGGCGTAGTTCCCAATTTCCGTTATCAGAGCAAACCCCGTCAGGATCAGGCGCCCGTGCAGAGTTCGAGTGAAGCAGAGACTGGCCGGCGAGCTGCGGATTCCGCTGGCAGTTATCAGGTACGGGAAGATGACATCCTGTTCCAGCAGATCCGCCAACTCCTGGCGGAACAGCGGGGTCACCGCAGTTACAGCGCGAGCTATTATGGCCATGGCGCGGCTAACCCTGAGATCCACATTGTTGGCGGCTCCGAGCTGCTGCAGATGCTGTCTCAGGCCTCTGTTACCGCCAACGCTCAGAATGCGCCCCGGAACAACCTGAGTGCCGGCGAGCCGGTCACCGTCGACCTGCGGGATCTGATTGAGCACATCCTGGAGAGCCAGAAGCCGGAAGACGGCAAGCAGCCCGCCCTGCAGGAAATGGACGAGGATCTGATCAACCTCGTGTCCATGCTGTTTGAATTCATTCTCGACGATTACAACCTGTCAGCCCCTATCCAGGTGCTGATCAGCCGCCTGCAGATTCCAATTCTCAAGGTTGTCATCAAGGACAAGTCCTTTTTCAGCCGGGCCAACCATCCTGCGCGCAAGCTGTTGAACTCCCTCGCCCGGGCTGGCATTGGCTGGAGCAACGCGGACGAAAAGTCTCGTGACAAGCTGTACGAACAGATCCACAACATTGTCGCCCGGATCCTGGAAGAGTTTGATGGCGACATTACGTTGTTCGAAACTCTTGGTGAAGAGTTCGACCAGTTCCTCACCCGCGAAAACCGCAAGGCCTCGCTGGTGGAACAGCGCACCCGTGAATCAGAGCGTGGTCGGATCAAATCCCAGAAGGCCCAGGAAACGGTGGACCGCATACTGCGGGAGAAACTCGCTCGCCGGCCGGTGCCCCCGGCAGTTCATGACATCCTGATGAACGGCTGGAGCCGGGTCATGTTCCTGGCATATCTGCGGGATGACGTCGAACACCGCTGGGACCAGTCAGTACGGGTGGTGGACGACCTGGTCTGGTGCCTGCACCCTCATCTGGACGATGAAGAACGCGACCAGTGGGTACGGGTGGTTCCCCGGCTGTTAAAAGCGCTTCGGGCGGGACTGGAAGAGGTCTCGTACAATTCATCCCGTCTCGACAGCATGATGAGCAAGCTCAAACACGAGCTTACCGAAGCTTTCCGGAACCTGGCCCTGGCCGAAGCGCGGGAACCTGACGAGCAGGAGCCTGCTCCTCCCCTGGTGGCGGAGCAGCCTGACGAACCCGAGGAGCCCCGTAATGCCGGCATTGCCGAGTTCCTGCCAAGAATTGACGCCATCAATATCGGCCAGTGGGTAGAATTCCGGCTGGTGAACGGTTCCAGCTTCCGCTGCAAACTCTCCGCCATCATCGACGAGGCGGACTGCTTTGTATTTGTGAACCGGATGGGCCTGAAGGTCATTGAAAAGACCCGCATTGACCTGGCGCACGAAATGCACCGGGGTCGCCTGACGGTTCTTGAGCAAGGTGCGCTGATCGACCGGGCTCTGGACGCGGTGGTGGGCACTCTGCGCAAGCCGGCCTGAGTCGGTGGCTGACATAAAAAAAGCGCCTGTGAGGCGCTTTTTTTATGATGAGCTGCTGAGGGTCAGGCTTCCGGCTGTTTGACAGCCGATTTGACCATCTCTGCCAGCTCGCCACTTTCGGCCAACTCAAGCACGATATCGCAGCCGCCCACGAGTTCGCCATTGATATAGAGCTGAGGATAGGTCGGCCAGCTGGAATAGGTTTTCAGACCTTCACGCAACTCCTGATTATCCAGAATGTTCACAAACGCAAAACGTTCGCCACAGGACATAACCGCCTGGACCG
Organism: uncultured Marinobacter sp.; assembly: GCA_964392405.1. Taxonomy (GTDB): domain Bacteria; phylum Pseudomonadota; class Gammaproteobacteria; order Pseudomonadales; family Oleiphilaceae; genus Marinobacter. Next base: position 12,437 of record CAYMQO010000010.1, on the reverse strand, counting down.
TGCGGGCGGAAAAGCCACACTGGGGGGCCTGGGGCGTGCCCTTCATATAAAGGATAACCGGGTTCTCTTCCAGCTGACTTTTAATCTGTTCGTTGATATCCACAATATCACCTCGCGCACGTGGGTTGGATCTGAAATCCATTGTACACGCCGGACCCAAGTCCGACCAACACACTCAGGTATCCTCATCCGAATATTGCCGCGCCTGCCGTGCCGTTGTGTTAATTGTCATCCTTGGATTAACCCGATAGACTTGTTTCTTTTCATCCCCTTGGGATTATTTGCCCCGCCGGGATCACGGGAACCCCCTCGGAAAGTCCTGACACTGTTCACGACTTTCCCGGGGGTTCCTTAATTAAAGGGCCAGGCAGCCGGTGCGGAGTCCGCATTCCGGAGGCTTTTCTATTGGTTGCCGGCCAGAATAAGACGACGAGCATCGCCATGGCTGTTAGACACTTTCTCACTCTCAATGACCTGAATACCGATGAGCTGAAAAGGCTGCTGGACCACGCCAGCTTCCTGCGCCGGGAATGGCAGGCGGGCAAGCCCCGTAACAGTCTGGCAAACCGCGTGCTGGCGATGATTTTCGAAAAGTCGTCCACCCGCACCCGGGTTTCCTTTGAGGCAGGCATGACCCAGCTCGGGGGCAGCGCCATGTTCCTCTCACCTCGTGATACCCAGCTTGGCCGCGGCGAGCCCATCGAAGATTCCGCGCGGGTGATATCAAGCATGGTGGATGCGGTAATGATCCGTACCTTTGCCCATGAGACGGTTTCCCGTTTTGCCAGTGTGTCCCGCGTACCGGTGATTAACGCGCTGACGGACGACTTCCACCCCTGTCAGCTGCTTGCGGATATGCAGACCTTCCGCGAACACCGGGGGGATATCCGGGGTGCAACCGTTACCTGGGTCGGCGACGGCAACAACATGTGCAACTCCTACATCAACGCAGCGCGCCTGTTTGGCTTCCAGCTGAACATTGCCTGCCCTGAAGGCTATGCGCCGGATGCCGGACTGATGGCGGCCCATGATGATGTAGTTACCGTTTATAACGACCCCCGCGAAGCTGCCCGGGGCAGCAACCTCATTGTGACGGACGTGTGGGCTTCCATGGGACAGGAAGCGGAAGCAGACGCTCGCCGTCAGGTATTTGCCCCCTATCAGGTCAACCCGGAGCTGATGGCCCTGGCGGCACCCGATGCCCTCTTCATGCATTGCCTGCCCGCCCATCGCGGCGAGGAAATTTCTGACGATATGCTGGAGCACCCGGGCTCGGTCGTCTGGGATGAAGCAGAGAACCGCCTTCATGCGCAGAAAGCGCTGCTGGAGTTTCTGATTCTGGGCCGGCTGGAGCCCTGACAGGCCGCTGGCGGAGTACGCATTTATGGCAACACCTGAGCTGAATACCGATACCTGGCTGCTGGACGTCAAGGAGCTTGGCTGCGGCTACGGCAATGGCGACGTGGTGTCGGACGTCGGCTTCGCACTGAGCCACGGCGATATCGGCTGCCTGCTCGGCCCCAGCGGCTGCGGGAAGAGTACGATACTGCGGGCATTGGCCGGCTTCCTGCCTATCAACCGGGGGGAAATTCACCTCGACGGGCAGCTTATCAGTCTGCCGGGACGAACCACGCCGCCAGAGAAACGACGTATCGGCATGGTCTTTCAGGACTATGCCCTGTTCCCCCACCTGACCATCGCGGAAAACATCGGCTTTGGCCTGAAAGACCTGCGGCGGGACGAGAAGCGGGCCCGGGTGCTAAGTCTGTTACAGCTTGTGCATCTGCAGGACCTGGCGGATCAATACCCCCATGAGCTTTCCGGCGGGCAACAACAACGGGTTGCCCTGGCCCGGGCGCTGGCGCCGCAACCCACCCTGATTCTGCTGGACGAACCGTTTTCCAACCTTGATGCTGATCTGCGCCGGCGCCTTAGCCTTGACGTCAGGGATATCCTGAAGGAACTTGGCATCAGTGCGCTGCTGGTCACCCATGATCAGCAGGAGGCCTTCGCCATGTGCGACCAGGTCGCGGTGCTGAAAGGCGGCCGGGTGCAGCAGTGGGATGTTCCGTACAACCTGTACCACGAACCTGCCAATCGTTTTGTCGCCGGGTTTGTGGGTCAGGGTGCATTTATTCCAGGTTGTGCGGGCGCCCCGGACACCATCGAATCGGAGCTTGGCCTGCTGGTCGGCAACCGCGCCTATCGCTGGCCCCCCGGAACGTTACTGGATGTGCTGATCCGCCCGGACGATATTGTTTACGACGAAGCGTCAGAACTCAGGCCCAGAGTGATCGAGAAGACCTTCGCCGGCACTTCCACCCTGTACCGGTTCCGCATGTCTGAGGACACCGAGTTCGAAGCACTGTTCCGCAGCCATCTCGATTTCCGGCTGGGTGAGCAGGTGCCGGTCCGGGTGGAAGCGGATCACCTGATCGCGTTCGAACGCTGAGGTCTCACTGCCGGCGAGGCCAGACCAGACTGAAACGTGCGCCGCCCAGCTCCTCGCTGCGACCGACAAACGACTGGCCGCCGTGCCAGAACAGAATCCGGCGCACAATGGACAGGCCCAGCCCGTAGCCGCCGGAGTTGCGGGTACGACTGTCGTCCAGCCGGGCGAATGCGCTGAATACCTTTTCCCACTCCTGCTCGGGAATACCCGGGCCGTCGTCTTCCACATCAATCCGGCAGTTTTCATCACCCAGGGTGCAGGTTACACGCACCTGTCCCGCTGCGTAGCGACAGGCGTTCCCGACCAGATTCTGGATAGCCCGATGCATGTACCGGGGCTCGATATCACTGTCGGCGTAGATCTCTGAACGTTCCGGAATGACCGACCCGATAGTCACTGCCGGGTGCAGAACGCTCTGCTCGCTGACCACCTGGCGCACGATATCAGGCACATTGGTGGGGCGCAGACTGAATACCGGGCCGCCCTGCTCCAGCCGGGCATAGGTAAGGATTTCATCGATCAGTTCGTCCAGCTCCTGGATATCGTTATCGATGCCATCCAGTTGCCGCTGAAGCGCCTGCTCATCCCTGGCGGTTTCAATCATTTGAACGCCAAACCTGATCCTGGCTACCGGGGTCCGCAGTTCGTGGGAGACGGCATGGATCATTTCCCTCTGGACCGCCACCAGGCGCTGTATCTGATCCGCCATGCTGTTAAACGAGAGCGCCAGCCGCGATACCAGGCTGCCCTGCCCGGGCTCTACCCGGGCTTCAAGGTCGCCCCGGGCTATGCGGACCGCGACTGACTCTACCGACCGCAGGCTGCGCTCAAGGTCCCGCATCAGTAATCGCACCGCCACCAGCAGCATCAGGCCCGCCAGTGCCAGTATCAGCACCAGCACCGGCCACGTCAGAGCCTGGAAACCCGGGGGCATGTCCATGCGCATCAGGGTGCCATCGTCGAGTCGTATCAGTACGTGACCCTGATCCGCATCACCGTACCCCACCAGGCTGCGCTCCCAGACCAGCTCCAGTACCTCGGCGGCCGGTAACTGGCTGTCATGGGTCAGCGGCAGCAGTTCGACGCCCAGCGACTGCGCAAACGCTTCAACAGCCGCATCCCCTTCCCCGTCAGGCATGTCATCAAGATGCCACAGCAACACCAGCGCGGTTGCTTCTGCGACGTCCTGATAAAGATTGCGGGAACGGAGCGTCACCACGGTTCCATCGGGACGTGCCGTATAAAGACGCTGGCCGGCCGGACCCGGTTTCACCAGCGTCTGGCCATAACTCAGACGTTCCCGCGCCACGGGCCCCAGCTCCAGCTCATCGGCGGTGCCAACGTGGAGATCATGGTGCTCCGCCAGCCAGCGGTAATGGTGTTGTGGGGATGGGGACTCTGCCAGCCAGGTCATCAGCGGATGGGCAATTCCGGTCTGCCAGGCCTGATGCCGCACCTTGGCCAGGCTCCAGGCCACCAGTGAACAGACCAGAGCGATCAGCACGGCGAGCCCGACAAGCCGGATGAATAACTTAAAGGAAAAGGTCCTGGGCATGGGTCAGCCTGGCTGGGGCGGTGCCAGGTCCGGCACCGCCCGTTACTGGATCAGGCTTCCTTGACGAAGAGGTAGCCTTTGCTACGTACCGTTTTAATACGGCGGGGATGCACGGGATCATCACCGATTTTGGGCCGTATCCGGGACACCCGAACGTCGATGGAGCGGTCCTGTCCGTCGTATTCGATACCCCGGAGCGCGGTGAAGATTTCTTCACGGCTGAGCACGCGACCAGCGCTGCGGGCCAGCAACCAGAGCAGATCAAACTCGGCGCTGGTCAGGTCGATGCTTTCGTCGTTAAGCCACGCTTCCCGCATGGACCGATCGACCACCAGGTCGTTGAACTGAAGCCGTACCGGCTCTTCGTCGCTCGCTCCGTCTTCACCCTCTGCGGCACTGGACGCCCGGCGCAGCAGAGCACGGATTCGCGCCAGCAGTACCCGGGGTTTTACCGGTTTGCCAACATAATCGTCGGCGCCCATTTCCAGCCCCAGCACCTGGTCCAGGTCATCGCTGCGGGCGGTCAACATGATAATCGGACCATCATAGAATGGCCGGACCCGGCGGCAGATGGACAAGCCATCCTCCCCCGGAAGCATCAGGTCCAGAACCACAAGATCCGGGCGTTCCGCGCGGATACGATCAACCGCATTACCACCATGGCTTTCATGGCTAACTGTCAGGCCATTGCTCTCCAGGTACTCCCTGGTGAGATCCGCCAGACGCTCGTCATCCTCAACGATCAGGATTCGCCAGCCTTCGTTAGTATGTTCCACGCCATCCATCTCTGCTTTAGTTGTTATGTCAGCGGGCGTCCCGATACGAGCCGCCCCCTACGCAGTCATCTGCTCATAGGTCAGATATAGTATCTGTAGCTCGGAAAGCGCCATTACTGAAGTCAATCGCTTAGCCGAATCGTGTAACAGCGATTATACATACCAGGGCGCGAAATACATGACGCCACGCAATGTTACCTCCGGTCACAAAAAGATAGCAGCTTCGATGCGCTTCGTCATACCGATGAGCCGGCTGTATAGATCTGGCAGCCAACCCGGTCACAAACCTGTCACCCGGGCATCATCATAATGGCCGTCGGCAGGCTGAAACCCGGCGTATTGCCCCCCAACGTCAGGACCGGTATCTTTCCTCTGATGAAAATCGGGGGGCTCGTCGCAGAGGGCCCTTCTGGTGTTACTGGATATCAGCACCCTGCCGATCGATAGGCCGCCGTTCTATGGGGTACCGGCAAGGCGCTGAACAGCTCTGGATGGATACGATAATGGCGCTGGTTCGCCTGCTGATCAGACTGACTTTTCTGATTCTGGTACTTGGTACCACATCGGCGATAGCGCTGCTGCTTCTGCTTACGGACAGGCTCACCGGACGTAAGCACAACCGGTCACCGCTTGCGCGCAAATGTTTCATGGCCTGTTGCCGCTGCCTGGGCATTCGTGTCACTGAAGCAGGATCGCCCCCTGACGGCCCCGCACTGTTGCTGAGCAATCATATTTCATGGACGGATATTCCCGTGCTGGGCGGGCTGACGGAGGTCCGTTTTCTCTCCAAGGCGGAAGTCGCCCGGTGGCCGGTGGTAGGCTGGCTGGCCCGGCAGGCGGGCACGCTGTTTATCCGGCGGGGCAGTGGTGAGGCCGCGCAGCGGCGGGATGAGATCGCTGATACCCTGAAAGCCGGCCAGTCTGTGCTGGTGTTTCCGGAAGGCACCACCTCGTCGGGCCTTACCGTGCTCCCGTTCTTTCCCCGACTGATTGGTGCCGCGGCCACCGCTGACGTGCCAGTGGTGCCGGTCTCAATTGCCTATCTGCGGGACGGCGATCCCTGCCATATTACGCCGTTTATCGGCGACGATGAGTTTCACTTCCACCTATTCCGGTTGCTGGCCGCGCCTGCCCCGGAGGTACGGGTGACCTGGCACCCGGCAATGGACTCACCCCCCGACATCAGCCCGCGGGAGCTTAGCGAACAGGTACGGGCAGTGATCGTTGAGGGCTTACGGCAGAGCCATCAGGCGTATGGCAGCAGCGGTTCCCCGGCGGCGACTTCCTCGTCTGTCGCTTCCCGGACAGAGATGATCTCCAGATCAAAATAGAGGGTAAATCCGGCCAGGGGGTGGTTGGCGTCGACGTGAATCAGGTTGCCGTCGATAGCCACAACCTGCACCACCTGCGCATCCTTACCCGTATTGGTCTGGAACTTCATGCCTACCTGAAGATTCTCAACATCTTCAAAGGCGGACCGGGGCACCTTGCGCACCAGGTCCGGGTTGTGCTCGCCGTAGGCCATCTCTGGCGGCACGGTCACTTCCAGGCAATCACCGGGGCCGCGACCCTGCACCGCTTTCTGTATGCCTTCGATGACATGCCGTGCACCATTCATGAAAACCAGGGGTTCACCACCTTCAGAGGTATCCACTACCTCACCCATACGGTTCTTGAGTCGGTAATGGACGGTATAAATCAACGGGCGTTGCATGGGCTGATACGATCTCCGGTTAAGCAGACGCTGACTCGCCCGGGAATCGGGCTCAGAGGCCTGTTTCGGACGAGCGAAAAGTCAGCAGCTTATCACGAGACCGTGGTGGATCAGAATGTCCAGCGGAGGTTCAGGGCAGCACCTTCATTGATCAGCGCAACCGAATGGTCCGGTTGGGCTGCGTCAGAGGCATAGTGGCGGGTGGCATCGGAAGCGGCACTGATACGCCAGCTCAACAGGCGGGAGCCCAGCTCAACCAGCGCGTCTTCACTGTCGTAAACAAAATCGCCCGACATCCGGTGCTGGATCTCTGATGGTTGTCCGCTATGGATCTCCCTGGGCAGCACCTCCCTCTCGCCCGCCTCGGCACGGACCACGAACGCCACCGTATTGAGGATCAGAAGGGCTACAAAAAGCCGGACAATCATGGTCTGCCTGCCTGAGAAAGAGTTGTAAAACGAGAGTTGACAATTATGACGAAAGTCTAAAGCGTTACTATTGAAACTCTGTGACCAAAAGCACGGCAGGCCCCGGTTTTTGGCAACAGTTTGTCGCGTTACGTAACAGATTGTAACTTGTTCGTAGTCAGGTCAGACGGACCTGACTACGAAAGCGGAAAGACCTTAAAGATGGGTCATCAGAGGCTGGGGTCAGGGGCAGGGATAGGTGAACTCCCGGTGGAGTTCTTCCAGGGCCTCTAGCACACCCGCGCTGAGCGTAACGCTGGCGGAGTCAATGTTTTCCTTCAGCTGCGCCATGGTGGTCGCGCCGATGATATTGCTGGTGACGAAAGGCCGGCTGTTTACCCAGGCCAGGGCCAGATGGGCCGGTGACAGGTTGTGCTCCCGAGCCAGCTCGCAGTAGGCTCGGATCGCCTTCTCCGCCCGTTCGCCCTTATAGCGGACAAACCGGGAAAACAACGTGATACGGGCATTCTCCGGAAGCTGGCCATCGAGGTACTTCCCGGTCAGCATGCCAAAGGCCAGGGGCGAATAGGCCAGTAGCCCTACATCTTCCCGGTGGGCCACTTCCGCAAGGCCCAGCTCGAACGTCCGGTTCAACAGGTTATAGGGATTCTGAATGGATACCGGCCGGGGCCAGCCATTCTGCTCCGCCAGCTGCAGGTATTTCATGGTACCCCAGGGTGTTTCATTGGACAGGCCAATATGGCGGACCTTGCCTTCCTGCACCAGCTCGTGGAGCGCGCTCAGGGTTTCTTCAATGGGCGTGGACTCTTCATCATCACGGTGACGGTAGCCCAGCCTGCCGAAGAAGTTGGTGCTGCGATCAGGCCAGTGCACCTGATAGAGATCAACGTAGTCGGTCTGCAACCGCTTGAGGCTGGCATCGCAGGCCTCGCGGATATGGTCCCGGGTCAGGCGCGGGCCGTTGCGCAGATAGGTCAGTCCATTGCCCGGTCCTGCGACTTTGGACGCAATCACCAGATCATCCCGGCGGCCGCGCCGGGCCAGCCAGTTACCCAGATACTGTTCAGTGAGCCCCTGGGTTTCGGGCCGAGGCGGCACCGGGTACATTTCCGCCGCATCGATAAAGTTGATGCCGGCGTCTACCGCGTAGTCCAGTTGCCCGAAGGCTTCCTGTTCGGTGTTCTGCTCACCCCAGGTCATGGTGCCCAGACAGATCTGGCTGACGTCCAGATCGGTACGGCCCAGTTTGCGCTTTTCCATCCTCACTCCTGCTGTCTGTTGGGTTCCATCGGCCGGTACAGATCAGTGCTGGCACGGATTTCAAGGGAATGTCACAGTACTGAAGTCTGACTGTCATACTGCATTTCCATAGTAGATACATGGAAACCCAGACAGTTGTACCCCTGACCAGACAAGAGGTTAACCGCAACCGCCCGAATCATCCAGTGTCGCTCCGCTGGCCGTTGACGGACCCGGACGGGATGGCAGTGAGGTCTCACATGATTACATCTGGAACTTTGCCCGCTCCCCGGCACATCACCATCGTCTCGGAAACCTTCGCGCCCGAGGTCAACGGCGTTGCCAATACCCTGAAGCACCTGTGTCGCGGACTGTGTGAACGGGGACATACCGTGCAGGTGATCAGGCCCCGGCAGAAAGCCGATCGCCATACGCCGGAGCAGGAGCCCGGCACGCCCGTGCTTCATCACCACCTCGTAAAGGTCCCTGGCCTGCCACTGCCCGGATACCCCGACCTCCAGTTCGGGCTGGTCCGGCGCCAGCGCCTGCGCGCTCTCTGGCGGAATCAGCGCCCCGACCTGATCTACGTTGCCACCCAGGGGCCGCTTGGGGTCAGCGCCGTGGCGGCAGCCCGATCTCTGGGGATTCCGGTCTGCTCAGGCTTTCATACCAATTTCCACAGTTACAGCCGGTATTACCACGCGGGGTTTCTGTCCCGGATGCTGGAGGGCTACGGGCGCTGGTTCCATAACCGTACTGCCCTCACCCTGGTCCCTACGCAGGCGATGATCACCCGCGTCAAGGCCATGGGAATCCGGCCCGTCGCCCTATGGAGCCGCGGGGTGGACTGTCAGTTATTTACTCCCGGCAAACGGGACCCTCAGCTGCGCGCCCAGTGGGGGCTCCAGCCCCAGGATCGGGCGGTGCTGTACGTAGGGCGACTCGCGTCGGAGAAAAACCTGCAGCTGGCCGTATCCTGCTTTGAGCGGGTACGGGCCTTACACCCCAGTGCAAAGTTTGTTCTGGTCGGCGACGGACCGCTGCGCAAGCGCCTGCAGGCACAGCATCCCGACTACCTCTTCTGCGGCATGCGCAAAGGCGAGGACCTGGCCCGGCATTATGCCTCTGGTGACCTGTTCCTCTTCCCCAGCAAGACGGACACCTTCGGCAACGTAGTGACGGAGGCCATGGCCAGCGGCCTCGCGGTAGTCGCGTTCAACGATGCTGCCGCCAGTGAGCATATCCGCCATCAGGAAAATGGCATGGTGGCAGCGCTGGATGATGACGAGGCCTTTGTCGAGCACGCCCTCACCCTGGCCCAGCAGAACACCCTGCTCTGTAACATCCGCCAGCAGGCCCGACTGGATGCCCTGGACCTGGACTGGAGTAGCCAGGTGGAAAGTTTTGAGCAACTGACTTTTACCCTGAACAGGAGAGACCGGTCCCATGCAGTCACCCCGGGTTTCCCGCTTCTTTGAGCAGGTAGATCAGGCGGAATTCGCCTTCTGCCGGACCATCAATCACAGCCTGCGCTTCCAGCCCGTCACCACGCTGCTCCAGTTGGTCAGCCGGCTGGGCGACGGCTGGCTCTGGTATGCGCTGATCCTGTCACTGCCGCTGCTCTATCCGGACGACGGATTAGCCCTCGCCCTGCTGATGACGGGCGCCGGCCTCAGTTGTACGCTGGCGTACAAATACCTGAAACGCACCCTGGTGCGGGAGCGGCCGTTTATCTCATTTCCGGTGATTCACTGCGGTACACCGCCGCTGGACCGCTACAGTTTTCCGTCCGGCCACACGCTCCACGCGGTCTGCTTCAACAGTGTGCTGGCGCTGACGCTACCGTCCCTGGCCCTTGTGATACTGCCCTTTACCCTGGCAGTCGCGGCGTCCAGGGTGGTGCTGGGCCTGCACTACCCCAGCGATGTACTGGCCGGTGCGATCATTGGCGGGGTCATGGGTATGATCTGGGTTGCCTTCGCAGCAGTGCCTCTGCTTGCACTGTTTGCCATGGCCTGAATCCGGTAGCGGCGGCCTAATCAAAGAGTCTCATCTGAGCCACCGGTGAGCTGTCTTCCCGGAACCGGACGCCAACCCCCAGCAGTCGTACCGGCCGGTGCTCATCGGCAATCAGCTCATCAAGCAGCGGCAGGAATTCCCCGGCCCCGGGTTTCAGCCCGGGACCGGGCTCCCGCACCCGCTCCAGGGTATGGGTGGAGAAATCACTATAGCGAACCTTGATAAACAGCTTGTGCAGGGGCTTGCGACCGCCCTTTCGCTCCAGCCGCAAATGCAGGTCGTCCACCAGCCCTGCCATCACCTGCCGGCACGCCTCTTTGCCCGGCAGGTCGCGGGAAAAGGTCCGCTCAACACTGACCGACTTGGCGACCCGGGTAACGACAACCGGACGGTTATCCCTGCCGTGGGCCATATGCCACAGGCGGTAACCCTGCTTGCCAAATTGCTGGACCAGTGCAGGCTCACCGGCTGCCCGTAGATCACTGCACAGATGCAGGCCCCGGTCATGGAGCTTGGCCGCCGTAACGGGCCCAACACCGGGAAGCTTGTCTACCGGAAGGATTTTGACAAACTCATCCACCTGTTCTGGCGCCACCACAAAAAGCCCGTCGGGTTTATCCCAGTCGCTGGCGATCTTTGCCAGAAACTTGTTCGGCGCCACACCGGCCGATACCGTAATTCCGATACGCTCCCGCACCTGCTCCCGGATGTGCCGCGCCATCAGTGTGGCGCTGCCCTGGAAGGCTTCCACTTCGCTAACATCCAGAAAGGCCTCATCCAGCGACAGGGGTTCGACCAGATCGGTCAGCTCGCGAAAAATGCCCATCACCTGCCGGGAAACCTCGCGGTACCGGGGCATATCCAGCGGTACCATCACCAGATCGGGGCAGAGCCGGCGGGCCTCACCTCCTGGCATGGCAGATCGCACGCCGAACGCACGGGCGCGATAATTACAGGTTGTGACCACACCACGCCCACCCAGGCCGCCGACGGCGATGGGAAGATCCCGCAGCGACGGATCGTCCCTCATTTCTACGGCAGCGTAGAAACAGTCGCAATCAATATGGATGATCTTGCGCTGCATAACGGAACCGCTTAACCTCTGTATGAACGTACAGCCTTGTATCTTACGCGCTGTTGCCGAGAATGTCAGACGTTCACAGGACACCCATCTGCACAGGATCGCCCCTATCATGAACAATGAGTTTTCCGGCAAGACCCGTACCGAAATCGAAGCAGCGGCGTTCCGCCGGCTGGTCGAGCATTTGCAGACCCATACGGAAGTCCAGAATATCGACCTGATGAACCTGGCGGGCTTCTGCCGCAACTGTCTGTCGAAATGGATGAGGGCCGAAGCCGAAGAACGTGGCGTCACCCTGACCGACGGGGAAGCCCGGGAACATATCTACGGCATGCCCTACGACACCTGGAAAGAACGCTACCAGAAGGGCCCGCGCCAGTCCCATGGCGGAGAAAACCACGGATGACTGTCAACGAGGCTGTCCGGATTCACCTCGCCTCACTGGAGGCCGGGCACTCGGACTTTGAAGATACCATCAACCTGGTTGCCCGGTATTTTGATTATGTCCCCACAGGTTTTCGTAACGGCCCGCTGTACAATGCCGCCGGCGAGAACGAGGGCTCCTGCCGGATATTCGCCCTTGCCCAGTTCAGCAACCTGAACGAGACCCAGACGCTGACCCTGTTTGGCCGCCATTACCGTGACGTACTTGCTGACGCCACCGGGACCAGCCATGGCAACATTCGTCAGTTCATGACGAGCGGATGGTCCGGTATCGCTTTTGACGGCCCGGCCCTGAGGCCACTACCCTCTGCAACGCCGCCTTCTACGTCCCCATCTGCAACCCAGGACACGCACGCATGAGTAACCCTCCGCCGGCCAGTGAACGGCCCGCTTTCCAGCTCAAAAGCACATCGGTATCCCTGACGGCCCTTGAGCTGGCCTATTTCGACGACCACGCTTTCGAAACCGCCCTGCGCGAAAAGATCCGTCAGGCACCGGGCTTCTTCCGGGACATACCGATTATCATCAGCCTGGAGCAATACGAAGGCCTAACCTCCGAGCTGGATTTTTTCAAACTCCTGGGCATCTGCCGTCGCCACAACATCTATGTGGTCGGCGTCCGCGGTGGTGATGAGGACCAGCGACGGCTGGCGCGCCATGCTGCTATCGCCTGTCTGCCCGGCGGCGGGCGAACTGCAAAAGCTTCTGCTCCGAACGAGCCGGTGGAAG
>CAYMQO010000009.1:0-18231 GCA_964392405.1 uncultured Marinobacter sp. | reverse complement strand
CAACTACGATTGTGACCGTAATGCCGCTGAAATCAGTGTGATGGCGAATTTATTCCAACATTTACTCGTGTACAATCCGGGGTTTCCCGATATTCATCAACAATTACCGCACGCTCACCGGCAGGGTCGTCAGTCGGGTATGCATGCGGATACATTTCACGCTACCGGGCCATACCGGTAGTCCCAGGAGCCCTGAGAAAGTGAATGATCTTCTTTATAATGAGGCCCGGATCAGCCCTGCCAGTGCCCCTTGCCTGTTACTCGCCCATGGGGCGGGTGTCGGCAGTGAGAGTCCTTTCATGCAGCGCCTCGCTGAATCCCTGGCCGGGGCCGGGATTAACGTCTGGCGTTTCGAATTTCCGTATATGCAGAAGCGCCGGGTCGACGGCCGTAAGCGTCCACCAGACAGGCAGTCCGTGCTGCTGACACATTTTGCCGGGATGGTCGAGCAATGCCGGTCGGATCTGACGCCCGGACAGGCTCTGGTAATCGGCGGCAAGTCCATGGGTGGCCGCATGGCATCGCTGCTGGCAGCGTTGCCCGATGGGCCTGATGTTCAGGGGGTGGCCTGTTTTGGATATCCGTTCCATCCACCCGGAAAGCCGGATCAATGGCGGACAGAGCATTTTTCGCAGGTGCGCTGTCCAGTGGCCGTGTTGCAGGGTACCAGAGATCCATTCGGCAAGCCAGAGGAACTGTTTCATCACGGGCCTCTTCCCGGTCAGGTTCATTTAAGCTGGCTGGAAGGTGGCGACCACGATCTCCGTCCACTGAAAAAGCAGCAGTTACCAGAGTTCGCTCTGATCGACCGGGCGGCGGCGATTGCGGCGGATTTTATTCACTCCATCCGATAGATTTTGCTGCCGCATCCGGCGGAGCAATGGTCCGACTGAAGAGAGGGTAGGAATGCCAGATTCGATAAACCAGCTGTTGGTCTTCTGCCGCCCCGGTTTTGAGTCGGAGGCCGGGCGAGAGCTCACCGATGCTGTCGCAGCTAACGGCGCCTGGGGTTATTTTACGCCTCAGTCACAAGCAGGCTGGCTGCTTTTCACGGTCACGGGTGGCGCCACTGTTGTTGAGCTGTTAGCACGGCTACCCCTTGATGCCCTGGTGTTTACCAGGGACTGGCTGATATTGATTGAAGAAGCCGAACTGCCGGAACGGGATCGGGTAGGCGCAGTGGTGAACGCCCTGCGGCATTCCGGATCAGCTCCGTCCCGGGCCTGCTCCCGGGTGGATGTGCGAACCGCCGAGAACAGCACAGACGCTGACCTGGGGCGCTTTGCCCGCAAGTGGGTGGCTCCGCTGGCAAAGGCGCTGAGGGGAGCCGAATTACTGGGTGTCGGGCAGGGGAGCCCTGGTGATGATCGCCTTGAGGTTTTCCTGCCGGATTTTCATCGAGCACTGATTGGCATCAGCCCCGGCAGCAATCGCGCGCGCTGGCCGATGGGCATCCCCCGGCTCAAACTGCCAGCCTCGGCACCCAGCCGGTCAGCGCTCAAGCTGGAAGAAGCCTGGAAGGTGCTGCTGCCGCCAGAGCAGGTTTATGACTATCTGGGCGGCGGCAAGACTGCCGTGGATCTTGGTGCGGCGCCAGGAGGCTGGACCTGGAACCTGGTGCAGCAGGGCATGCGGGTCACGGCAGTGGACAACGGCCCCATGAACGACGAGTTGATGGCGACCGGGATGGTGACCCATGTGCAGGCCGATGGGTATCTCTGGCGGCCCAGGCGAGCGGTAGACTGGATGGTGTGCGACATCGTGGATAAGCCCCGGCGGACCGCGAGTATGGTCGCCGACTGGTTCAGTGACCAGTTGTGCCGGTACAGCGTATTCAACCTGAAGTTGCCCATGAAGAAGCGCTATGACGAATGGCTGATCTGCCAGGATCTGTTACTGGCCCGGCTCGCGGAGGCGCGGTTTAGTGTCCGGCTTCGGGCCCGGCAGCTGTACCATGATCGGGAGGAAATCACCTGTTTCCTCGAACGGACTGACTGAGCGGCCCATCAGCACTGGTGGAGAATGGTGATCTTTTCGTCCTGGTCCATCATGGGTTTGACGTCGTTGAGCAGTTCCCGGCGGGCGGGAGAACGATACCAGCGGTCCCAGTCGGCTTCTGAGCGCCAGTTCGACAGGGTCATGCGGTGATTCGGATCGCCGGCGTTGACAAGTGTCTCGCCAGAGATAAACCCGGGCGCTCCGACCGCGCTCTGGAGAATCCTGCGGGAGCGCTGCTCATAGGCTGACTCAAGGGTTTCGGCAACGTGACGTTCAATCAGAACACGGATCATAAGCACCTCGCTCGGCCCGTTGCTATCGCGGGGCCCGTCTTCTGGGTTAAAATCAACCCTTCTGACAATACTTTAGCACCTGAATCGGGGACGTCCATTCGGGTGAACGGGCAAACCTGAGCGATCAGATAACAGCCCCTGTTACGCCGACTTGCGGGAGGTAATAATGCCTGACTCTCCTGATCAGGATGCCGAGCTTGATGCCCGGGGGCTGATGTGCCCCGAGCCAGTGATGATGCTCCATAACCGGATAACGGATGTGCCGGTAGGGGGCGTGCTCAGGGTGCTGGCGACCGATCCTTCGACAACCCGGGACATTCGCCGCTTCTGCCAGTTTCTGAATCATGAACTGATTCAGCAGACGGAGAACGATGACGAATACTGCTTCTGGATTCGCCGTGGTGCCTGACCCATAGCGGTGCCGGTGACGCTGGGCCTATAGCCAGTTGGCGGCTTTGTCCAGATGGGCCCGGAACTCGGCATGGTCCATTTCGCCCAGTACCCTGAGGGACGGTATTTCAGAACCGGAAGTGTCATAGAACAGAATGGCGGGAGGGCCGAACAGGCCGAGTTCGTCCAGCAGGGCCTGCTGATCCCGGGTATTTTCCGTCATGTCGATCTGCAGCAGGGTGTAGGGCTCCATGGCCGTTACCACATCCGCCTGACTGAATACGTCCCGTTCCATGATTTTGCACGAGATACACCAGTCTGCGTAGAAGTCCAGAATCACCGGGTTGCCGCGCTCTCCGGCTAGTGCAAGCCGGTCACGAAGGCTGGCGGGCTCTTTTATCCGATCAAAGGACGCCTGGGTCAGTGTTTGACTGCCACCGCCGACCCCGGGTCCGGCGGTAAACGGCGCAAGGGGACGCAGAGGATCGGAAGCGCCACCCAGTGCGCCTGCCAGCAGGGCAAGCCCCCAGGCAAAAAGCACCAGCCCCGCACCTTTCCAGGTGCGCTGCCACCCGGCGCGGGCACGGTCAAACGCGCCGAGCTGAACACCGGTTACCGCAACCAGAACACCCCACAGGGTGAGTGACAGCCAGGCCGGAACCATCCGTTCGATCAGCCAGATGGCGACGGCCAGCAACATGACCCCGTAGAACGCCTTGACCACGTTCATCCAGGCGCCGGCTTTTGGCAGCAGTTTACGCCCGCCTACCGCCACCAGGATCAGCGGAACTCCCATGCCCATGCCCAGGGCAAACAGGGCGACGCCACCGACCGCTGCATCCTGCGTAGTGCTGATATAAAGCAGGCTACCCGCCAGGGGCGCTGAGACACAGGGTGAAACCACCAGTGCTGACAGAGCGCCAATGCCGAACACACTCATCACCCGGCCACCGCTCAGTTTCTGGCTGGCCTGGTTAAGGCGGTTCTGGATACCCTGAGGCAGCTGGAGATCAAACACGTTAAACATGGCCAGGGCGAACAGGGTGAACAGTGCTGCGAAAATGCCCAGCACCCAGGGCGACTGCAGGTGAGCCTGGAGGTTGAAGCTCGCACCCAGCAGCCCCGTCACCACACCCGCTGCTGCATAAGTCAGGGCCATTCCCAGCACATAGCTGAAGGCCAGTACCAGGGCCTGTCCGGAGCTGCGGGTATTATGGGGTGAAACAAGGGCCGAAATGATCGGCACCATGGGCAGCACACAGGGAGTGAAGGTGAGCCCAAGGCCCAGAGCCAGGAACACCAGCGCAATGATGGCCAGGGACTGTTCTGATAGAAAGCCAGCCAGTCCGGTGGCAGATTTCAGGTCCGATGGTGGGGCATCAGTGGCAGGGGGCGCGGATGGTGTGCCAGAGGCTGGCACGGTCGCCGCAGCTGAGGTTTTTTTCGCGCTGGCGTAGTAGAGGACGTCCCGGGTCTGCGGCGGGTAGCAAAGACCCGCTTCGGCACACCCCTGATAGCTCACCTGTAAAGTTGCTTCCCGGACGCCCTCAGGCAGAGAGATCGACACGGATGCCTCCACCGGCTGGTAGAAGACGTTTACTGTACCGAAGTAGGGGTCTTCGGTTTCCACCCCGGCAGCTGAAAATGTGGGGGCGGACAGGGTGACGCCCTCGGTGACGGCAGTGACTTCGATCCGCTCCTGATAAAGGTAGTGCTCTGGAGCGGTATCCCATCGCAGCAACACACCCTCATCGGTGATGGATGAGCTGAATGGTAGCGCTTCGTCCACGGGCAGAAACTGCTGACCGCTGCCGGAACTGTTGCCGAAAAAGGCGAATGCGGGCATGGCACCGAGCACAGACACAAGGAACAGGGCGAACAGGCGCACTGAGCGTCGGCTGATGAGAATTGCTGGCATGAATGGTGGCATCCGATTGTTGGGTTCGGTGTTAGGGCGTCGGGTCAAGGGACTGTGTCTGTCGCCAAAAGTTCCCAAGGCGGGAGATCCTGCTGGAATTCCTTGCAGTAAAGCCGCACAATAACGAACCCATGAGAAACCGTCCAGAAGACCTTGTCACACTGTTTAATAAGCTTTTCAGGGAAGCCCTGAAAACCGAGCTGGTGCGTGGCGGCGCTGAACCAGAGTATTTACCCGTTGGCGTGGCCGGGCCCTATGCCCAGGTGATATTCGCCCATGGCTATTTTGCCAGTGCGCTCCATGAGATCAGCCATTGGTGTATCGCCGGGGAGCAGCGCCGCAAATTGCGGGATTACGGTTACTGGTATTGCCCTGATGGACGTACACCTGAGCAACAGCGAGCGTTTGAGCAGGTGGAGGTGAAGCCCCAGGCTCTGGAATGGTTGTTTGCAGTTGCCTGCGGCAGCCGCTTTCATATCAGTGTGGACAACCTGGAAGGCGGCGGAGCGATTGACGAGGCAGGGTTCCGCCAACGAGTATATCTGCAGGCCTGTGACTATCTTGATCACGGGCTACCGCCGCGAGCGGAACAGTTCCTTCACGCGCTGATGCTCCATTATGGTACCAGTGCGACAGATTTCGACCGCTGGCGCAGGCAGTATGCCCATCTGGATCCTGCACAGACCAGAGCGGCGCCCCCTATCACAAAAGTAAGCGAAGCCTATGACGCAATCTCCTGAATCCACAATGCCCGACAATGACCAAGCAACACCAGCACCCGAGGCCGTCAGGCAAAGCAGTGTCCGCTTTGCTGAACTGGGTCTCGACAAGCGCCTGCTGGATGCGATTGCCGGCATCGGGTTCGAATACTGCACGCCGATTCAGGCAGAAACCCTGCCCTATACTCTGGCCTGCCATGACCTCATTGGACAGGCACAGACCGGCACCGGCAAAACTGCTGCGTTTCTGGTCACCGCCATTCAGATGTTACTGGAAACCCCGATTCCCGATGGCGAGCGGTTTGCGTCCGAACCCCGGGTGCTGGCCCTTGCACCAACCCGGGAACTGGCCATGCAGATCGCCAAAGATGCGGAGGAGCTGTGTGCCCGCACCGGGCATCGTGTGGTTTCGGTTGTCGGCGGTATGAACTACGACAAGCAGCGGGAAGTGCTGCAGAATGAGATTGTGGACATTCTGGTGGCGACCCCGGGCCGGCTGATCGACTTTCTCGGCTCCCAGGACGTCTTCCTGGATCAGCTTGATCTGCTGATACTGGACGAAGCTGACCGCATGCTGGATATGGGCTTCATTCCGGACGTCAAGCGTATCATTCGCCGCTGTTCTCCCAAGGATGACCGGCAGACCCTGCTGTTCAGTGCCACCTTTAACCAGGATGTACTCAACCTGGCGTCCATGTGGACCCACGGCGCAGAGTTTATTGAAATCGAACCCCAGCAGAAAACCGCGGAGCGGGTGAAGCAGACCGTCTACCTGGTATCGGAAGAGCAGAAGTTGCCGGTGCTGGTGAATTCCCTGCGGCAGCCGGGCGTTGACAAGGCCATCGTCTTTGCCAACCGCCGGGACCAGTGTCGTGACCTTGAAGAAGACCTGAAGAATCAGGGCGTAACCGTAGCGTTGATGTCTGGTGAAATTCCCCAGAACAAACGGTTGCGCACCCTGGATCAGTTCAAGAACGGGGAGATACAGGTGCTGGTGGCTACCGACGTGGCCGGCCGCGGCATCCATGTGGAGGGTGTAACCCACGTATTCAACTTCAACCTGCCGGAAAACGCGGAAGACTATGTTCACCGCATCGGCCGCACCGGCCGGGCAGGGGAGCACGGGATCTCCATCAGTTTCGCCAGTGAAGACGATGCCTTTGCGCTACCCGGCATTGAAAGCTACATCAGTCAGAAACTGACCACCTCGGTGCCTGAAGAAGAGTTGCTGCAGCCCCTTGAGAAACCCCTGATTCAGCGCCGCCGTGGCGGTCGACGTTCTGGTGGTGGTCGCGGTGCGGGTGGCAGAGGGCGCTCCGGTCCGGGTTCCGGGCAGGGTGGACGTGGCCGTCCCCGCAGTTCGGGAAACCGGTAAGCCTTCTGGCCATGACGTCCCTGCGGATTGTTGCTGACGAGAACATTCCTCTGCTGGAAGCTTTTTGCGGTCATCTGGGCACCATCAACCGGGTCAATGGCCGGACTCTGGCCCGTGACGATCTCCAGGGCGCTGATGTTCTTCTGGTCCGTTCGGTAACCCGGGTCGATCCCGCGTTACTGGCGGGGTCGCCGGTGAAGTTTGTCGGTACCGCTACCATCGGTACCGACCATATCGAGCTCGGTTGGCTGCAGACTGAAGGAATTGCTTTCTCTGCGGCGCCGGGCTGCAATGCTGACAGCGTAGTGCAGTATGTGCTGTCGGTCCTGTCTCTTTTCCTGCAACGTAATCAGCGTCATACGCTGGAGGGGCTCACCGTCGGCGTGATCGGCGCGGGTAACGTGGGCGGGGGCCTGGTTCAGGTGCTGTCTGATCTTGGCATCACTGTTCGCGTCAGTGATCCCCCCCGTGAAGCGGCTGGTGCTGCACTACCGTTCGCCGTGCTTGAAGACGTGCTGGCGTGCGATGTCGTGACGTTGCATACCCCCCTGATTGAGAACGGTGCCCATCCCACCCGCTACCTGCTGGACCATCGCCAGCTGAACCGGTTGAGGGGACATCAGCTACTGATCAACAGCGGCAGGGGCGCCGTTGTGGATAACCGTGCCCTGCTGAGCCGTCTGAACCAGCCGGATGCCCCACTGGTCGCGCTGGATGTCTGGGAGAATGAACCGTCACCCATGCCGGAACTTGTAGACCGGTGCTGGCTGGCAACACCGCACATTGCCGGCTACAGCGTCGAGGGGAAGAGCCGGGGCACGGAAATGATTGCCCGAAAGCTTCATGAGTGGGCAGGCGTACCAATGACGGCCAGTCTTGAGCAACTGTTACCTCCGCCGCCCGTTGCTGCCCTGACCGTGACCGCAGAGTGCGATCCGATAACGGCTCTGCACCGGGCACTGATGGTCTGCTATGACCCACGGGATGACGACGCCCGGCTGCGAAAGCTGATGGCTGACGGTACCGCGAGCGGTGAACCCGGCGCGGTATCTTTCGACTGCCTCCGAAAGCATTATCCTGTGCGCAGGGAGCCTGCCAGCCTCAAGGTGCAATTCGAGGAAGATAGCGCAGCGGCCCGGATGCTGGCCCGGGCCGGTTTTGGGACGGTGATAACCGGACCGCTTTCAGACTAGTTCAGATTGGCCTTCTGCAGGGCTTCGATACGCTGTTCCAGCGGTGGATGGGTCATGAACAATGCGCTCAATCCACCCCTCGCGCCCCGGTTGATGCCGAAAGCCTGCAGATTGTCCGGCATCTGGTCGGGCATTCCGCTTTCCTGTTTCAGTCTGGCCAGCGCGCTGATCATGGCGTTGCGGCCGGCCAGTTGCGCACCGGCGATGTCGGCCCGGAACTCCCTTCTGCGGGAGAACCAGAACACGATGGTACTGGCCAGAATGCCCAGCACGATCTCAGCCACAATACTCACAATCCAGAATCCCGGCCCATGGCCCTGTTCGGTCCGGAACACGGTGCGATCCACCACGGAACCGATCACCCGGGCGGCGAAAATCACGAAGGTATTTACAACGCCCTGGATGAGCGCAAGGGTAACCATATCGCCGTTGGCCACGTGGCCGATTTCATGGCCGAGAACCGCGCGAATCTCTTCTTTATTGAAGCGATGAAGCAGGCCTTCGCTGACGGCTACCAGCGCATCATTTTTGTTCCAGCCGGTGGCAAAGGCGTTGGATTGGCTGGCGGGAAAGATGGCGACCTCGGGCGTGCGGATACCGGCTTTTGCGGACAGTTCCGCCACGGTCTCCACCAGCCAGCGCTCGGCCGGAGTACGGGGCGACTCAATAACCCTCGCCCGGGTTGTTTTCTTGGCGATAAACTTGGACATCATTAGTGAGATCAACGCGCCACTGAAGCCAAACACCGCCGCAAAGGCCAGCAACGACCCATACTGGATCCCGTTCTGGGTCAGATAACTGTCAACGCCCAATAATCTGAGCGTAATACTCGCAACCAGAATGACTGCCAGGTTTGTTGCAAGAAACAGCAAAATTCTCATTCATTGTCCTCATCAGGAGCCGGTTTTGCACAAGCCTATATCGGTGCGTTTGTGCGAATTTCAACAATTTCGCACCGTCGGGCGTTGCGATCGGAGTGACCAGTGGCGTCGTGTTCAGTTCCCGGAAGGGCTAAAAAAAGCGGCCTGCATTGCGCGACTGAGGGTGGGGGAGTGTCCGCCGCGGATGGACTGACGGAGAACGTGAATCCAGGTGGATCGATGTCGTATCACGGAAGGAGGCAGGGCCGTACCATGAGCGGGGACGCCGGGCTCTGCCAGCGCCAGTTCCCGGGTCAGCTCCTGAGGGGCAGGGCTGGTCAGGCGGATAAAGGCTTCCCGGGTCAGCACCGCCTGGTCCAGGGCTTCCTGGCGGATGGTGTCCACATAACGCAGAAGCCCTTCCTCCGCCAGCCACAACAGGGCCCCTAGGCACGCCATGTGCCTGGGACTGTGCAGGCCGAACTCATCCGGCTGGTCCGGCCCGGCAATATCCTCCACGAACAGATCGATGCGCCGGGGAAACACGCTGTAAAGCTGGACCAGCGCTACGGCGGAGTCCCGGTAAAACTCTTCAATGTGGATATCGGCCATCGTGGATCCGTTAATGGTTGGCTTCGTACTCAGCGCATACCGGCCAGGAACCGTCCCAGCCGGCCCATGGCATCTTCCAGGGCATCCACACGGGGCAGGAAGACCACCCGGAAGTGCTGCTGGTCATCAATATTAAACCCGGAGCCCTGAACCAACAGGATACGTTCCTGCAGCAGCAGATCCAGGACGAACTTCTCATCGTTCTCAATCGGATACATGTTGGGATCCAGTTTCGGGAACAGATAGAGAGCGCCTTGAGGTTTAACGCAGCTAATGCCCGGAATGTCGTTCAGCAACCGCCATGCTGTTTCCCGCTGTTCGTACAGCCGGCCGCCGGGGGCGACCAGGTCGTCGATTGACTGGTAGCCCCCGAGTGATGTCTGGATCGCCAGCTGGGCCGGCACATTCGCGCACAGGCGCATGGACGCCAGCATGTCCAGGCCTTCAATCAGATCCGCTGCCTTGTGTTTGGCACCGCTGATAATCATCCAGCCGGACCGGTAGCCAGCAGCCCGGTAGTTTTTGGACAGGCCGTTAAAGGTGAAGAAGAGAACGTCGTCCGCCAGGGAGGCCGCGGAGATATGCTCAACGCCGTCATACAGGATCTTGTCGTAAATCTCGTCGGAGAGAACGATCAGGTTATGCTGGCGTGCCAGCTCGATGACTTCCTCCAGCAGCGCAGGCGGATACACCGCCCCTGTCGGGTTGTTCGGGTTGATCAGCACAATGGCCTTGGTGCGGCTGGTGATCTTGCGACGCATATCATCGATATCGGGGAACCAGTCCTGCTGCTCGTCGCAGCGGTAGTGAACGGCCTTGCCGCTGGACAGGGTGACGGCAGCGGTCCACAGCGGATAATCCGGGGCCGGTATCAGGACTTCATCGCCGGTATTGAGCAGCGCCTGCATGGACATCACGATCAGTTCACTGACGCCGTTGCCCAGGTAGATATCGTCGATATCCACCTTGTCGATGCCCCGCTCCTGGCAGTAGTGCATGACCGCCTTCCGGGCAGAGAACAGACCCTTGGATTCCACGTAGCCCTGGGCCTGAGGGAGGTTATAGATGACGTCCTGTTGAATCTCTTCAGGTATGTCCAGCTCAAAAGCAGCGGGGTTGCCGATATTCAGCTTGAGCACCCGGTGGCCTTCGTCTTCCAGGCGACGCGCTTCCCGCATCACCGGACCACGAATTTCATAGCAAACGTTATCCAGTTTGGCGGACTTTCTGTAATTCTGCATAGAACGCGTCTTCCTGATGGCTGGTACAGGTGCCTCGATAATCGGCACATTTAGTAAAGACCCACCATTCTAGCGGAGCCACAGATAAAAAAAACAGTCCGGAAAAGGCGCAATTGTGATGAAAAATGGCAGGGATCACGGTGTGTTGCTGGACAGAGTTCAAATTGCCTTGCAGGATATAAGTTGTGCCCAATAGAATCGGATAGAACTTGTGAGGACAAATCATGGCTTTGGCACAAGAGACACAGACCGGGACCGATGCCTTGCTGGCACTGGATAGTCAGGTCTGCTTTGCCCTTTATGCCGCCAACCGGGCCGTGACCGCCCGTTATCGGCCATTGCTGTCAGAGCTGGATCTGACCTATCCCCAGTATCTGGTGATGCTGGTGCTCTGGGAGGCCGCCGCCCGGGGGGAAACGCTGCGAGTGTCAACGATTGGTGACCGGCTGCGCCTGGACTCCGGCACCCTAACGCCGCTGTTGCGTCGCCTGGAACAGCGCGGTCTGGTGGATCGCCGCCGATCGAAAGACGATGAACGGGTGGTGACCATCGCCCTTACGCCTGAGGGGGAGAGTTTGCGGGAGCAGGCAAGGGAGGTGCCGTCCCGCCTGCTGTGCGAACTGGGGGTGGACAGCTCCCAGGCAGCCAGCCTGCGGGACGCGCTGCGTCAACTGCTTAGTCGTCTTGAGGCGGTGGAGTAGCCGTTCGGCCTGTGGCCGCCCAGCGCTGGATTACGGCGCTGAGGGTCTTACGGTTATAGGGTTTGGTAATGTAATCGTCCATACCCGAAGCCAGGCATTCGTCCCGGTCACCGGCCATCACGTTGGCGGTCACGGCGATAACCGGTAGCCGGCTCCACAGGGGATTCTGGCGGATTCGCCGGGTGGCTTCGTAGCCGTCCATAACCGGCATCTGGCAATCCATCAGTACCAGGTCGTAAGGCTTCAGCGTCAGGACTGCCAGGGCGCGTTCGCCATTTTCCGCATGATCCACCTCATGGCCCATCTTGCGCAACAGCCCTGAAGCGACGATCTGGTTCACCCGGTTGTCCTCCACCAGCAGAATCCGGCAGCGCTGTAGGTCCGCCCCCGGTTTACCGACAGCCTGGGGCGGCGGCTCATGGTCGTCAGTAAGGTCGGCTGGCAGGGGCAGCCGGACCTGGAACAGCGTGCCTTCTTTCTCTTCTGACTCCACGTTGATCTGGCCATGCATGCGTTCGACAAGCTGCTGGCACAGGGCCAGCCCAAGTCCGGTGCCACCGTAGCGTCGTGCGGTATCCGTTGCGGCCTGGGAAAACGGTGAAAAAATCCGCTCAAGCTCAGCCCGTGACATGCCGATTCCCGTATCCCGGACATCCAGCTGTATGCCATCCTGGACAGGGGTCACTTTCACGGAGATCTGGCCGTCGCTGGTGAATTTAATGGCATTGGAGAGGAGGTTGTTAATGACCTGACGCAAGCGGGTGGGGTCGCCGAAATACCGGGGGGCCAGTTCCGGGTCCAGCGTGGTGATAAATTCCAGCCCCTTGCGACGGGCCTGTTCCCGGTGAATGGTGGCGCATTCGGAGACCAGGGCGCGAAGGTCGAACGAAATCACTTCCAGGTCCAGTTTGCCGGCTTCTACCTTGGAAATATCCAGTATGTCGTTCAGCAGGCTGAGCAGGCTTTCCCCGGCCCGATGGGCGATTTCCAGCTGATGACGCTGGGCGGGTTCCAGCTCACCCTCCAGCACCAGTTCCAGCATGCCCAGCACGCCATTAAGCGGCGTGCGAACCTCATGACTCATACCCGCGAGGAAGCGCGCCCGGATCTGCGCACGGCGTACGGCTTCCTCCTTGGCGCGGACCAGCGCGCGATTGCCTCGCCTGAGTGCCTCGTTTTTCTCCGAGATCTCCTGGGTCCTATCTTCTACTTCCCGTTCCAGCTTGCTGGAATAGTTTTTCATCTCATCCTTGATGGCACGCATCTGCCGGACGGTCCCGTCGACGGTCTCCAGGTGCCGGTTGATGATTCCCACCAGCGTGCCGATTTCATCCTGTTCATGGGACTGGGGTACCTGCAAGCGAGCCTTTTCGGGTGCGCTGCTGACGTGCTGGAGGCTGCTGATCACTCTTAGGATGGGCTTGGTCAGCAGCAGGTAGAACGCCACCAGCAGCATGGCGGTCAGAACCAGGCTCTTGAAGATGCCGCTGAGCAGGAGAAAGCCGGCACGGGACAGAAACAGGTCGCCGTAATGGTTGGGTGATATGGTGACCACCAGGTGACCCAGGTCCATATTTTTCAGGTCTGGCACCCGCAGCCCGGTGCTGTAACGGCGGAAATCCCCGAACAGCAGGTCATTAATCCAACGATGTGAACTGTCGACTCTGCCACTGCTGGCGGCAGCAAGGGTATGCCCATCGGTATCGATAATGCGGGCATCGATGACTGCGGGATGGCGAACCATGCCGCTGAGCAGTTCGCCGGCCAGCCGGGTATCAATGTTATAGGCGATCTGAGACGCGGGACTGTGACTGATTTCCAACAGGGCATGGATATCCTGATCCATATAGTCCCCGGTCTTGTGGTACTCCACAAACACCTGGATCAGGTTCAGTACCAGTCCGACTCCCATGGCGAGCAGTACGGTGTTGCGGGTTAACCGCCAGGAAAGCCGGTTCCTGAAAAGCTGTTTCACTCTGTTCCCTGTGTCGGTGACCACGTCCGTTAATCGTAGTCTGCTTTCTTCTTCCAGTCATCACCGTGGAGGAAGGTGTCCCACTCTTTATCGAGGCGGCTTTGCTGGTCTTCGGTGAGGGCTTTCTGGCCGCTGGCCAGCTCCTGCTCCAGCTCACGTATGCGTTCCTTGAAGCTGGCCACCGCGCGGATCGCCATTTCATGGCCCTGGCTTTTGTTCATTTCGCTGGCGGCCATGTTATAGGCGTGTATAGCCTTGCGGAGCTGTCCCTGACGCACGTGATCGCGGGCCTGGAAGACAAAGAGGTCAGCGTGGGTCTTGCGGATAGTGAACAGGACCTGCTGGAGGTTGGTCCGGGCAGTCGTGCTGTCGATGTCGCCCGATTTATGCAGTGACTCAATCAGTTTGAAGAGGCTCTGCAGCAGTTCCTTGACGTAATTCGACTGCTCTGGCGAGTCAATGACCACCTTCGGATGCTCGTCAGTGCCATCGATGACTTTCTGCTTGTTTTCGTTAACCGTTGCCAGCCAGTTACTGACGGGCAGGCTGGTGCCCTCCTGCTGTAACTGCTGGCATAGGGTTTCCATGCGTCGCAGCAGTAGCAGCTTGAGGTCACGGGTCAGGTACTGGCCGGGCAGCTCATCATAGATCCGGTAGGCCAGGTTATAGGAATCCTCCAGGGCGGCGAGTCGACGTGCTTGCTCGATACGCGCCCGCTCGCGCATCTGGCTGAACACCACGATGGCGATGGAGATCACAACCACTGCCAGAAGCAGCAGGACTATAGTCACGGTATTCATGGGTGGCCGGATGCGCTCCCTGATTATCATTCTGATGCTGGGGGCGCGCCTGTGGTTGATCCGGCAGGCGCAGAACTCCGTAAGTATCTGGCAGCGTAACGGAAAAGTCTAATTCATTCCGTTGCAGGATGTTACCGATGGTACAATGCCGTTACACCTACCTGATCGGACCCTGGCCGGAGACCTGCGCAGCATGGATATTTCCCGCGTCGACCTGAACCTCCTCGTGTACCTGGACGTCCTATTGCGGGAGAAAAACGTCACCAAGGCGGCCAACCATCTGGGCATTACCCAGCCGGCCATGAGTAACGGGTTACGGCGTTTGCGGGATCTGTTCGGGGACCCTTTGCTGGTGCGGACCAGTGAGGGCATGACGCCCACCGAGCGGGCAGCGGAATTACAGCCGCTGGTGCGAAGCATCCTCTCCGAAATCGAAAAAGCGGTCCAGCAGACCACCCCCTTTTCAGCGCAGGAAAGCCAGCGGGTGTTCCGCATCATGGCCAGTGATTACGCGGAGTCGTGCCTGATGCCCCGGGTGTTGCGGCGGATCCGGCAGGAAGCCCCCAACGTTACCCTGGACGTCCTGACCCCCAGCGATGTGAGCTTCCAGGATGTGGAGCAGGGCCGTCTGGATATGGCCATCAACCGCTTCGACAAGATTCCGCAGTCATTTCACCAGAAGACCCTGTGGACAGAATTCTTCGCCTGTCTCATGAACGCCCGTAACCCGATCCTGCAGAATCCGTTTACATTGGACAGCTATCTGGAAGCGAGCCATATCTGGGTCAGCAAGACCGGGTTTGGCGTCGGGGTCGGGGTCAACCCCAAGGACGTTCAGCGGTTGGGGTGGGTGGATGAGGCGCTAAGCCTGATGGGTCGCAAGCGCCGCATCTCGGTGTTCACCCGGCATTACCAGGTGGCCATGCTGCTGGCGGAACAACACGATCTGATCGCGACCCTGCCCAGCCGCGCTGCCTGGCTGCAGCAGGGGAACCCGAACCTGGTGATCAAGCCGCCGCCCTTCGACATTCCACCCTTTGAACTGAAGATGGCCTGGAGCCCGCTGTTACAGCACAACGCTGACCATCAGTGGCTGCGACGGCTGATTACGGAAGTGGCGGAAGAAGTGGATGAGGAGTTTGCCGAGTTCGGCCGTCAGTTTGAAGCGACGGAGCCCGACGGCCCCCATCGCTCAGAGCGGTAGCTCTCTCAGCTCAAGGGACGGACGGGCGTTCTCCCACATCTGCTGAAAAGTGTCTGTCAGACGCCGAACCCGGCCCCCGTCGGCAAAGTTGGCGAAGCCCTCCGGGCGGTCGAACCGGTGCCGGTAGAGCACACCTTCCCGATCAACCAGCACAAACGGCTGCTCGGCAGGCGGATAACCATCGTTGACGAGTCTCAGGGAGATGCTGCTGGGCAGGCGGCGCATCAGTTCAACCAGTTGATGGCGACGTTTTACCAGGGGCGCGTCATCATGAACCAGCAAACGGATTTCACTGTTGCGGTGGTGCCGGGCCAGTTCGGAGATCAGATCCCGCAGGCGTTGGCGATCGTAGAGTCCGTGATCCAGCAGCCGGTCATAGAGCCACAGTCGCTGGCGTGCCTGGCCGATCAGGCTGTCCATCAACACCGGCACCTGGGCGTCATGCTCGATCAGCCAGCCATCGGTATCGCGGCCAAGGATCATGGGTTCGGCGCGCTGCGGCTGGTCAGCAAAGCTTGTCACTACCTCGGCAGGCGCCAGACAACGCATGCCAAAGTGAGGAATGCCGGCTTCTTCATAGGATTCGGTGTAGACGTGGAATCCGCTGCGCTGGTAAAAGGGCACCGCCTGTTGCTGGGCTGACAGCCGCAGGTCCTCCACCTGATCTGCGGCCTCGGCCATAATGTGCCGCAGCATGGCCTGGCCCAGGCCAGTGCCGCGATATGCCGGCAGCACGGCCATGCGACCGATGTGCGCAGTGTCGCTCAGCGTGGTGAACATTCGGCCGGTCGCCACCGGGGTATTATCTGGCAGCACCGCCAGAAAGTGATCCGCGATTTCGTCGGTATCGTCCCACTCCAGTTCTGCGGGTACTTTCTGCTCTTCGACAAACACCTGGCGCCGGATCTCTTTCAGACTCCGTGGCGCCAATTGCCAGCTGTATTTACGGATCTTTACGCTCATTCGAAATAGACGCTGCCCTGGTTGTAGAGAACGGTCATCAGTTCCGCCAGTGCCGGATCTTCGCATAACCGCTGTAGCTCGGTCATATCCGGCCGGCTGGCGCTGCATAGCAGGGGAGCCAGCTGACGGGCGTCGCCATTCAGCAGATAGCGTTCGCCATCCACGAACAGGGCGGTCTGCTCATCCAGCTCGGTGTAGGCGAAGCGCGAGCCTTCGTTCCAGCGCAGGGAGCCATCACCGGCGAGGGCGGACATCATGTCTGCCACGGAAGCGGGCGGTTCAGCAGGGACCACGATATCGCTGTTTTTAGGGCTGGTGCTGAACTGCCCGAACCACAGGGCCAGCTGGCGGGAATCGGACAGCCGCTGCTGTAGCAGCTGGTGTAACTGCTGCAGTACGTCATTGCCTATCAGCCCGGGATTTTCAGGACGGGTCAGTTCCGGATCCTGCAGATGGGCGGACACATCGGTCTCGGCACACAGGTAATCGGTGAAGCCGGTCAGCACGTCATCCACCGTAGGGGCGCGGAAACCGACCGACAGGGTGATGCAGTGGTCCTCGGCAATACCGTGGTGACCGATGGCTGGCGGCAGGTACAGCATGTCGCCCGGCGCCAGGATCACTTCCTGCTCCGGCTGCCAGTCCTTGAGGATTCTCAACGGCGTACCTTCGACCCGTGCCGACTGCGCGTTACAGGCGCCGCCGAACTGCCAGCGACGGTGGCCTTCGGCCTGCAGCAGGAAAACATCGTACTGATCAAAGTGGGGGCCGACGCTACCACCAGGGGGCGCATAGCTGGCCATAATGTCATCCAGGCGCCAGTTAGGCACAAACCGGAAGTGATCCAGCAGGTCGGCCACGTCGGGTACCCAATGGTCCAGGCCCTGCACCAGCAGAGTCCAGTTACTGGCTGGCGGTGACGTGAAGTGTTCGGTGCTGAATGGGCCATTGTGCAACTGCCAGGGGTGGCCGTTCTCTTCTTCCACCACGATCCGGGATTCCACCGCGTCTTCGCAGGCGAGTCCCGCCAGTTCGTCGGCGCTCACCGGGCTGCTGAAACCCGGAAAGGCCTGCCGGATCACCAGCGGTTTCTTCTGCCAGTAATCCCGCAGAAAGGTGTCGACGGACATGCCGCCCGGTAACTGCACAGGTACGCTCATGATCAGATCCTGCCCGCCTGATCGGCCGCGTTGCCGGTATAGCTGGCGGGCGTCAGGGCCAGAAGCTGTTCTTTGGCGGTAGCAGGAATGTCCAGGTTCTGTACAAAGTCCCGGATCAGCTCCGGGCTCATGTCCTTGCCCCGGGTGAGTTCCTTGAGTTTCTCGTAGGGCTTATCGATGTTGTACCGGCGCATCACGGTCTGGATGGGCTCGGCCAGCACTTCCCACGCGTTATCCAGATCTTCCGCCAGACGGGCCGGATTTACTTCCAGTTTGCCAAGCCCCTTCAGGGTGGCTTCGTAGGCGATCAGGCTATGGGCAAAGCCCACGCCCAGATTACGTAATACCGTGGAGTCCGTCAGGTCCCGCTGCCAGCGGGATATCGGCAACTTGCTGGCCAGGTGCGCCATGATGGCATTGGCGATGCCGAGGTTGCCTTCGGAGTTTTCGAAGTCGATGGGATTGACCTTGTGGGGCATGGTGGATGAGCCAATCTCGCCGTCCACGGTTTTTTGCTTGAAGTAGCCCAGGGAGATGTAGCCCCAGATATCGCGGTCCAGGTCGATCAGGATGGTATTAAAGCGGGCAATGGCATCAAACAGTTCGGCAATATAATCGTGGGGTTCGATCTGGGTGGTGTAGGGGTTCCAGCTCAGCCCCAGGCTTTCCACAAATTCCTTTGCATTGGCTTCCCAGTCCACGTTGGGGTAGGCCGACAGATGGGCGTTGTAGTTACCCACCGCGCCGTTGATCTTGCCCAGCAGTTCCACGTTACGGATCTGGGTTAACTGGCGGCGCAGGCGGTAAACCACGTTAGCCAGCTCCTTGC
>CAYMQO010000008.1:0-20750 GCA_964392405.1 uncultured Marinobacter sp. | reverse complement strand
GCCGCGGAGTTCCAGCATGGTCATTTAACCTGTATCGCGCGAACTTGAGAAACCGATGCCTGTCCCTGAGCAGTGCCTGGCTGCTGCCGGGGCGAAAGACACCGTTTGTGAACGGGCGCAATAATACTGGAAACTGCCCCGGGGATACAGCAGCGCGCAACAAATGTACAATAGCCAAGGCGCATGAACCTGTTCCCTGGGGTTAATTGACCTTTTCCTCCGCTCCGGGGATTATGCTGTATTCCGGTCCGGAGGCTATGAAATTGGGTTGCTCCCGCGATATCTCACCACATCGACGCTCCCTGCACGGCGCCCTGCTCGTCCTGCTGTGCACAGTCGCGATCGCTGGCTGTACGCGACCTGATACGCTGGCAAAGGTGCAGGCAGAAGGTGTCCTGCACGTCATTACCCGCAACGCACCCTCGATTTACTACGAAGACCGGGAAGGACCGACCGGCTTTGATCATGAACTGGCCCGGCGTTTTGCCGACCACCTTGGGGTTGAGCTACGGGTTCGCCTGGCTGACAGTAACGGCGAGATCCTCCGGGTACTTGACGAAGGCTACGCCCATATCGGCTTTACCGGCCTCTCGGCCGATCGCGACTGGGGGGATCGGTTCCGATCCCTGGGAAACGGCCTGACGTCCGAATCGGTCATTATTTACCATCGCGGGCTGGATCATCCGGATAATATTGCTGATCTGCTGGCACAGGAGATCGTGATCCATGTCGCCGCCGAATCCAACCACTTGCCCCACCTTGAACAGTTACAGGGCGCATACCCTGATCTGGATTACCTCGTCCATGAGGGGCTGGATGCAGCCGGCATGCTGGAGCGGGTCGAGAAAGGCCTGTTCTCGGCCGCGGTGGTGGATGCCAATGAGCTTGCCCTGAACCACGTGTTTTACCCAAACGTGAAGCGCGCGTTCAGCATCAGTGATCAGGAAGCCATCGCCTGGCTGTTCCCCATCATTAACGA
Source organism: uncultured Marinobacter sp. (assembly GCA_964392405.1). Lineage (GTDB taxonomy): Bacteria > Pseudomonadota > Gammaproteobacteria > Pseudomonadales > Oleiphilaceae > Marinobacter. The sequence goes on along the minus strand of CAYMQO010000008.1, from coordinate 19,771 downwards.
TGGAACCCTTTACGCCGAAGCCCACCAGTTTTTCCAGCAAATCGAGGAAGACGGCACGCTTGCGCACCTGCGCGAGCGGTTTTACGGTCACCTGGGACAGTTGGGCTATGTGGGCGCTTTAACGTTCGAAGAACACATCCAGAAGCGCCTGCCACAATATATCGACACCTTCCGGGATTATGGTGAACAGACAGGGCTGGACTGGCGCCTGCTGGCGGCCATCGGCTATCAGGAGTCCAACTGGCGCCGGGATGCGGTATCGCCGACCGGGGTCCGCGGTCTGATGATGCTGACCCGGACCACCGCGGCCCATATTGGCATCGATAACCGGCTGAACCCCCAGCAGAGTATTGAAGGTGGCGCGCGCTATTTCCGGCAGGTGCACCGGATGATCCCCGACCAGGTACTGGAGCCGGATCGCACCTGGTTCGCCCTTGCTTCCTATAACGTTGGCTTTGGTCATCTGGAAGATGCCAGACGACTGACCCAGGCCGCCGGGCGGAACCCGAACCGCTGGCTGGATGTAAAGGAATTCCTGCCGCTGCTGTCCCAGAAAGAATGGTACTCCCAGACCCGGCACGGCTATGCCCGGGGGCACGAACCGGTTATCTACGTGCAGAACATCCGTCGGTACTACGATGTACTGGCACGCCGGTACGAGTTACGGGCTGAACCCGATGCCCTGCTGGCAGAAGCTGTCACGGATGACTTGCCGTCATCGACACCCACGCTCTCCTATGAGACCCGGGACCTCACTGCCGGCGAGCCAGAAACCACTCTGGTCCTCCCGCGGGACATGGGCCTTACCCCTCCGACGCTCTGACTTCAAGCGCCTGCTCAATCTGGTCTGTCGTAAAGCCTCGGCGGGCGAGAAAACCGCCCTGGCGCTGGCGTTCGTTCCAGTCCTCAGACAGGTCCGCCAGACCGAACCGCTTTTCCCGCAGCCGGGTGGCCATGTCGACCCATTGTGCTTCCGTGATCGCCGCTAACTCCGGTGGCGCTTGCCGGATCCCTCGTTGCTGGAGATCAGCAAGCACCTTAAGCGGCCCGTAGCCTGCATCCACCCGCTGCCGCATAAAAACCTCAGCGAAACGCTCGTCGCTGAGCCAGCCTTTTTCCTCGAACTCATCCAGTACGGCCTCAATCACACCAGCGCTGACCTGCCGCTGACGAAGCTTGAGGGCAAGTTCAAAGCGGCTATGCTCCCGCCGTGCGAGCAGCCGAAGAGCCATCTCCGGTGCCTGGGTATCGGGGTCTTTCTTTTTGGTCAGCTTTGCCATATCGGCGTTATATTACCTTTGCCGCTCGCACTTTTTATCTGCTTTGCCGACTGGCCCTTTCCGCCAGCGCTTGGCAGAGGATAGACTATGCCACCTGCCCGGGCGTCCGAGTTTTGCTGAGCTCTTTTGCTGAACTTTTTTCAGAACTCTGGCCCCGTTATCCGGGTGCACTCACACACTCGCTTGTATCAATGGGCCACAGGCCCGTTGCGATGATTCCTGAAGGATACTGACATGGCCGCATTTATCCAGAAACTCTTCCAGAAGCGCTCCAGAAACACCGTCAAGGAAGACCCGAAGAGCCGCCGGGCCAGTTCCGTGCCATCGCCCGACAAGCCTTCTGATAACGCATCGGTGAAGCCGGGCCAGCAGGCCATCGATGAGCAACGGGCTGTGTTAACCGCCGGGGACACCAGTCAACAGATCCTGGCGGAACTCGCGATCACCGGACTAGCGGCAGACATTCGCCTGCAGGCGGCACAGCGGCTGACGGACCAGGAACAGCTGCAGGAAGTGCAACGACGCTCCCGCGGCAAGGACAAGGGAGTCTATCAGCGCGTACGTCAGACGCTTCAGGAATTGCGGCATCAGGAAGAAGAGATTCAGGCCACCCAGCAGGCCCGTGCTGCGCTTCTGCGGCAGGCGGAAGAGCTTGCTGCTACTCAGGATATGAGCCTGTACGAGGCCCGGTTACAAAAGCTCGAACAGCAATGGCAGACCCTGGAATCCGGTGCAGAAAACGAAACCCGCACCCGGGTACTGGCGGCGTTTCACCAATGCCGCGACAGAGCCCGGGATCTGGACCAGCAGCGCCAGCTGGAGCGCACCCATCAGGCTCAAAAGGTGCAAAGGGAAGAAACCCTTGAGCTCTTGCGCGAGACACTGGAAAGCTTCCAGCAGGAGGCTCCCTCTACCCCAGCCCTCCCCGCTCTGGATGCCCTGCAGAGAACACAGGAAAACCGGTGGCTGGAAGCCACGCGGGATACCGAGGTCAGCCGGCAAGAGCAGAAGCTCTACGAACAGCGCATGCAGCTCCTGAAAGGGGCGCTCTCCGCTGTGCGGCGTCTGGCCCACCATCAACAGGAGATAGCCCAGGCCCTGGAGGCGGAAAAGCCGGATGCAGACATCGTCCGCCAGTTGCTTGAGCAGCTGGAGTGGCCCCGGGAACTTTCCAGGCCCGAACCCATCCAGAAACTCGCCAGGATTGCGAAGGACAAGGCGCCGGCAACACCCACGCAGAGTCCCGACCTTGCTCAGCAGAAAATGACTCAGCTGGAGAAAATCCTGGAAAGCCTGGAGCAGTCCCTGGAGGCTCGCCAGCTCAGGGAATCACGGACTTTCCTGAAGCAGGCACAGAACCTCCACCGGCAGCTGACCGGGCGGGAAGGCGGCCGCTACCGTGCCCGTATGCAACGGTTGGCGGGTCAGGTGCGCGAACTGGGAGACTGGCGCGGCTTCGCCACCGAGCCCAAACAGACGGCCCTGTGTGAGCAGATGGAATATCTCGCGGATCAGCCCATGGACCCCGAAGCCAAGGCGGCTCGCATTCATGAGCTTCAGCAACAGTGGAAAGACCTGGGCGGATCCTCAAATCGCGACCTGTGGCAGCGATTCCGCGCCGCATCAGACCGGGCATTTGAGCCCTGCAGGGCCTATTTTGAAGCTCGCTCCGACCTGAAAAAGGTTCACCTCCAGAAACGTCAGAGCCTGTGTGAAGAGTTGCAGCTTTATCTGGACAGCACGGACTGGAGCCAAGTGGACTGGAAAGCCGCCGAACAGATTGAGAAGACCGCGCGCAAGGAATGGCGTGAGGCCTGGCCGGTGGAATTCCGGGACAACCGCCCTCTTCAGAAAACCTTCGACGAACTGATGAACACCCTGTCGGGTCATCTGGATGAAGAACGCGCCCGTAACGAAGCCCGGAAGCAGGCCATTGTGGAACGGGCACAGCAGTTAACTGAGCACAGCCCCCTGACCGAAGCCATGCAGGAAGCGCGGGAGCTGCAAAAACAGTGGCAGGGAGTGGGCATCACACGCCACCGGGAAGACCGCAAACTGTGGAAAGCCTTCCGTGCGGCCTGCGATGAGATCTTTGCCCGCCGCGATGAAAAGCGTCAGCAACAGGTCCAGGCGACCAGTGAAGCCGATCAGTCCGCTGAGGCCGAACTTACGCAAGCGCGGCGCTGGCTGGATGAGCCCGCTACCGGGCCGGCCGATGCTGATCCTGTCCTGGGGGCATTGAACAAGGCTCTGGCCGAGCCTGTTTCTGATACGGTACGCCAGACACTCCGCGACACCCTCGGCCAGGTGCAGGCACGGCAACAGCAGCTTCGCCATCTCGCCAACCTGCAACAGTGGCAACGATGGATCGACCAGCGCCGCAACAATGAGCTGGAGCCGGAGCAGCTGCCGGGTAACTGGCCGAGCCTGGCCGCCCAGGCCGATCTCGATGACCCACGGGAGCTGGTCGTATTGGCGGAAATATTGGGTGGCCACAGTTCGCCTGATGCTGACAAGGCTCTTCGTATGGAGCTGCAGGTTCAGCGCCTCAGACAGGGGCTGGGCGGCGATCATGAGCGTCAGGGGCTGACCAGCGAAGCCCTGGTTGCGCGCTGGTGTCTGGCGCTGCCCCCGGAAGAGCTCGAGGCGGAACTTGGCGAGCGCCTGAAAAACGCGCTCGAACCCGCCTGATCCATTCGGGTCAGTCCATGGAAGAACTGTCACTCACGCCCCCGACGCTGATGTGGTAACAAAGAAGGCGCTTGCCTACAATGAGGTAGAGCCCAACGACCGGATCCCGGGAAACCGGACCCGGTCGACAGACAGGCCGGCAGCCGCCGCCGATACTGACGATTGGCAGGTGAGCCCAGGCTTAAGCAGGTAATTGAAAATATGAACACAAACAGAGTGCGGACTGTATTACGGGCCAGAAGTCTCATTTTCGGACTTATGGTTTCCCTACCCCTGGCCGGGACTGGCCTGTCTGCTTCCGCCAACGTGGACGCCACCGCCTATAAAGCGGTGGAACCCACCATCGAACAGGCCCGGGCGAACATCCTCATCTCCCGCCAGCTGCAGTTCACCCACTTCCGTGATCAGGCGATCAATGACGATCTCGCCAACGAGGTGTTTGACGATTACCTCGACTACCTGGACGGCCAGCGCATATACGTGACCCAGCAGGACATCCAGTCGTTCCAGCGCTACAAGCAGGGCATGGCCGCCGGACTGCGCACCGGCCAGCTGCAGCCGGGCTTTGCCATCTATAACCGGGTGCAGGAACGTATTATCGAACGGATGGATTACGCGCTGGAGCTGCTCAGTGAGGGCCTTGATCAGTTTGACTTCCAGGGCGATGACCAGATCCTGCTGGACCGCTCAGAAGCCGACTGGGAAGCAGACCGGGAAGCACTGGACAAGCTGTGGCACAAGCGTATCCGCAACGCGGTACTTGCCCAGCGCCTGAACGGCAGCGGCGATGACGAGATCATCGAAGTGCTCACCCGGCGCTACGAAGGTCAGCGTAACCGGGTTGCGCAGATGCGCAGCGAAGACGCGTTCCAGGCCTATATGAATGCCTTTACCGGTACCTGGGATCCGCACACCAATTATTTTTCGCCGCGCAATTCCGAGAACTTCAACATCAACATGAGCCTGTCCCTGGAGGGCATCGGCGCGGTACTGCAGTCCGATAACGAGTACACCAAGGTGGTACGCCTGGTACCCGGCGGCCCGGCCGCGCGGCAGGGTCAGCTGAGCCCGGCCGACCGCATCGTATCCGTCAGGCAGGAAAGTGACGACAGGCCTACCAATGTCATCGGCTGGCGACTGGATGAAGTGGTTGACCTGATTCGCGGCCCCCGCGGCTCGGTGGTGAGCCTGGAAGTTGTTCCGGCTAACGCGACGGACGAAACCGTTACCCGTACCATCGACATCAAACGGGACAAGGTAAAGCTGGAGGAGCAGAGCGCCCGCAGCGAAGTGATTGAGCTGGACCGGGATGGCGAGACCTACCGCATCGGGGTGATCGATATACCCACGTTCTATGCGGACTTCCAGGCAATGCAGCAGGGCGACCCGGACTACAAGAGCACTACCCGGGACGTGCGAGACCTGCTGGAAGAGCTTCAGGAAGAGCAGAACATCGACGGTCTGGTTGTCGACCTGCGCAATAACGGTGGCGGTGCCCTTCACGAGGCCAACGACCTGGTAGGACTGTTTATCGACCGTGGACCCACGGTTCAGATCCGCAGTCCTGACAACCGGGTTCAGGTGCTGGCCGATGAGGATCCCAGCGTCTCCTGGGATGGGCCCATGGTGGTGCTGGTGAACCGGATGAGCGCATCCGCTTCCGAGATTTTTGCCGGGGCCATTCAGGACTACGGCCGCGGCCTGGTGGTCGGTTCGCAGACCTTCGGTAAGGGGACCGTGCAGGCAGTACGCTCCCTTAACCATGGCCAGCTCAAGATCACCCAGTCAAAATTCTATCGGGTATCCGGCGGCTCGACCCAGCATCGCGGAGTTATTCCGGATATCACGATTCCGTCCCGCATCGATACTACCCGTATCGGCGAGGATGCCCTCGAGCGGGCGCTGCCCTGGGATCAGATCGACGCTGTGCCCCACACGCGCTACTTCGACTTCAGCGGCATGATCGACGAATTGCGGGAGCGGCATACGGCCCGTTTCAATGAGAGTCCGGAGTTCCGGCTGCTACAGAAAGAAATCGATTTCCTGAACGAACAGCGCGAAACCACCATGGTCAGCCTGAACGAGGACCAGCGCCGGACTTATCAGGAACAACTGGAGCACCGCCGCCTGACGATTGCCAACGCCCGCCGCGAGTTGAGAGGCGAGGAGCCATTCGAGAGCTTCGAGGCCATGGAAGACCATGAGGAACAGCAGGCAGCCATGGCCCATGGCGAAGATGACGAGCTCGACTTTATCGTGCGCGAAGGCGGCCATATCATGGCCGATATGCTGGAACTGGACCGTCGCATGGTGTCAATTGTGCCGGTAGACACTGTAACGGCAAAAGCTGAGTAACTGATCTGGCAGAATTTGGCTGAAACAGCCTGATATCAACTGAACCGAGATGGCCCGGTGGTGACACCGGGCCTTCTGCATTTCAGCACCATCGTATAACGCTCGTAACGCTAGCCGAACAGCTTGCGCATGCCCGTCAGCTCCGGGCTGTGAACGACACCCCGCTCGGTCACAATCAGGTCGATTAAACTTGCTGGCGTTACGTCGAATACCGGGTTAAACACATCAACCGTATCCGGCGCCAGGGCCAGACCGCCCATTTGCCGCATTTCCTGCGCGCTCCGTTCCTCAATGGGAATGTCAGCGCCATGCTCCAGTGACATGTCCACCGTGCTCGACGGCGCCACCACCATGAACTTCACCTTGTGGTGTCGCGCAAGCACCGCCAGGCTGTAGGTACCAATCTTATTGGCCACATCGCCGTTGGCAGTAATGCGGTCTGCCCCCACAATAACCCACTGCACGTCGCCACGGGCAAACAGTACCGCTGCTGCGCTGTCTGCATTCAGGGTGACGGGCAGGCCCTCCCGCTCAAGCTCCCAGGCCGTCAGCCGTGCTCCCTGTAACCAGGGACGGGTTTCATCTGCAAACACGCGCTTGAGCAGCTTCTGCTCATACAGACGCCGTACCACGCCAAGGGCCGTACCGTAACCACCCGTAGCCAGCGCGCCGGTGTTGCAGTGGGTCAGCACGGAACAGGGACGGGACAGATCCATGGCTTCCACTGCCAGCTTCGCCATGGTCCGGTTTGCCGCCAGATCTTCCTGATGAATGGCGATCGCTTCCCTGGTCAGCCGCTCCTGGGCTTCCCGACGATCGCCGCACCCATCCAGCACGCCTTTCATGCGCTCCAGCGCCCAGAACAGGTTGACCGCGGTAGGCCGCGACCCGGCCAGCAGCTCAGCGGCGGCTTCAAGCTCCTGCGTCCAGGTGGCGTCATCCGCCGCACGGGCAGCCAAAGCCAGGCCATAAGCCGCGCTGATGCCAATGGCGGGTGCGCCCCGCACCACCATATCGCGGATGGCGTCCGCGACCCCGGCCGCACCTTCGACCGTAAGCCAGTGCTCCTCCTGGGGCAGCCGGCGCTGATCCAGCAACTGAAGCCCATCCCCCAACCAGCGAATTGCCACAGTGTCGGCACTGGCTGCCTGGCTGACAGGATTGGTGTTGCGCTGGGTCATTTGCTCACCTCTTCAGGACGGTTCGGGAACGGGTATCAGGCTGGCTGCTACCAGACACGACCGTTATACTCTGCCCAAACAGACAAACCAAGCCGGAGTTTCAGCCGCACCCATGATTGCAGACACCATCACTGCTGTAGACCTACGGATCAACACGCGCTGGCTGATTCCGGTCGAACCGTTCGGCGAGGTGGCGGACCATCAGGCCGTACTGATCCTGGGTGATCGCATCGAAGCCATCGTGCCTCAGGCGGAGGCAGACCAGAGCTACCGGGCACGGGAAGTCATCGACCTGCCCCACCACGTGGTGCTGCCGGGACTGATCAACATGCACGGTCATGCGGCCATGGCCCTGTTCCGGGGTATGGCCGATGACCTGCCCCTGATGACCTGGCTTAACGATCATATCTGGCCGGCGGAAGGCCGTTTTGTCAGCGAGCAGTTCATTGCTGATGGCACGCAACTGGCCATGGCAGAAATGCTCCGCACCGGCACTACCTGTTTTTCGGATATGTACTTCTTTCCTGAGGTGGCCGCCCAGATGGCGCGGGATACGGGTATGCGGGCCCAGATCTGTTCTCCGCTGATGGAAATGCCCACGCCCTGGGGCAGTGGCCCGGATGAGTACCTGGCCAAGGGGGAGGCACTGCTGAAGCAATGGCAGGATGATCCATGGGTGCGTATCGCCCTTGGCCCCCATGCTCCCTACACCGTTTCGGACGACACGCTGACGCGGGCCGTGGCCCTGCAACAGGCCAGCGGGGCAGCACTCCAGATCCATCTTCACGAAACGGCTTTTGAGGTGGACGACGCCCTGCGTCAGACCGGCAAACGACCACTGAAACGCATGCACGAGCTTGGTGTGCTGAACAGCCGCAGCCAGTGCGTTCATATGACTGCCCTGAACGACGACGACCTGGACCTGGTGACTGAGAACAGTGTGCAGGTTATCCATTGTCCGGAGTCCAACCTGAAACTGGCCAGTGGATTCTGCCCGGTGCATTCATTGCAGCAGAGGGGCGTCAATGTGGCGATCGGTACCGATGGTGCGGCCAGCAATAACGACCTCGACCTGTTCGGTGAGCTGTCGACCGCCGCCATGCTGGCGAAAGCCGTGTCTGGTGATGCTGCTGCTCTTGGCGCCCACCAGGCACTGGCGATGGCGACCATTAACGGTGCCAGAGCCCTGGGCCGGGAGCAGGACATCGGCTCCCTGAAAGCCGGCAAGCAGGCCGATCTGATCGCTGTTGACCTGAGTGATCCGTTTCTGCAGCCGGTTTATGACCCGGCCTCGCATCTGGTTTACAGTAATCACGGCCGCCAGGTAAGCCACAGCTGGATTGCCGGCGTGCCTCAGGTCCAGAACGGCCGGCTGACGCGGATTGACGTTCCCGACCTGATGCTGCGGGTCAATGAGTGGCGTCAGCGTATCGCTGGTGCTGATCAACCCGAATTCACACCACCGACTTCACTTTCGTAACTGTCAGGCCCGAAACCATGAGCAGAACCAACGTAGACCCCAGCGAAATCGCCAAATTCGAGGCTCTTGCCAGCCGCTGGTGGGACCCCACCAGTGAATTCAAGCCGTTGCATGATATCAATCCGCTGCGCCTGAATTACATCGACAGCCGGAGCCCGCTGGCCGGCCAGAAGGTTGTGGATGTTGGCTGCGGTGGCGGGCTGCTGTCTGAAGGCATGGCGCGCCGGGGCGCCAATGTCACCGGCATTGATATGGGCGAGGCACCACTGTCCGTGGCACGGCTCCACAGCCTGGAGTCAGGGCTCAAAGTGGACTATCGGCAGATCACCGTTGAAGAGCTGGCGGCCGATCCGGAGCATGCAGGCCAGTACGACATCGTTACCTGTCTGGAAATGCTTGAACATGTGCCGGAGCCTGCGTCCGTGATTAACGCCTGCGCCCGCCTGCTGAAACCTGGCGGACACCTGTATGTTTCAACCATTAACCGGAACCCGAAATCCTTTCTGTTCGCCATTGTCGGAGCCGAGTATGTCCTCGGCCTGCTGCCCAAGGGCACGCACGAATGGAAGCGGTTTATCCGCCCCTCTGAAATGTCAGAGTACCTGCGCCAGGCCCAGCTCAATATCCAGGACCTTACCGGCATGACCTACAACCCGCTGACACGGGTTTACCGGCTGGCCCGGGATGTGGATGTAAACTACCTGATGCATGCCAGTAAACCGGGGGAACGAACGTGACCAGACCCCTGCCAAGCCCGCCGTCCACGGTCCTGTTTGACCTTGACGGCACGCTGATTGATACCGCACCGGACTTTGTTCGCTGCCTCAACGACCTGCGCAGCGAGCATGCACTGGAGCCCCTGCCTGCTGAGCACATCCGACCGCACGTCTCCGATGGTGCACGGGCCATGATCCGCCTGGGCTTCGGCCTGGAACCGGACGACCCGGATTACCGGGTGCGTCACGCCCGCTTTCTGGACCTGTACGAGGCAGGCGTCTGCGAGCACACCGAACTGTTTACCGGCATGGACCGGCTGCTGGCGGCCCTGGAAGACGCCGGTGTGCCCTGGGGCATCGTAACCAACAAGCCCGTCCGCTTCGCCGAGCCGTTACTGGCGGCACTGGCGTTGGACGGGCGCTGTAGCGCTCTGATCTGCCCCGACCACGTCACCAACCGGAAACCCGATCCGGAAGGCTTGCATCTGGCCTGTCAACGTATGGGCGCGGACCCCCGTCGTGGCATTTACGTAGGCGACCATGCACGGGATATTGAAGCCGGTCGTAACGCGGGTATGGTGACGGTTGCCGTACGTTACGGCTATATCGTCGAGCCGGCCGAGGTTGATCTCTGGATGGCCGACCATACGGTAGATACCGTGGATGAACTGGTAAAACTGTTACAATAGAGCCTGTCGGCAACCGGCGACAGACTGATTCGAGGAGCATTTTTTCTATGGCGGACACCCCTATGCATTCCTATCAGGCACCCGAAGGGTTACTGAAGGATCGCATCATTCTGGTCACCGGCGCCGGAAGCGGCATCGGTCGTGTTGCTGCCAGGACCTACGCGTCTTATGGCGCGACCGTTATCCTGCTGGGACGCACCATCTCCAGGCTCGAATCCATCTATGACGAGATTGAAGCAGCCGGACACCCCAAGCCCGCCATTGTACCGATGAACCTCGAAGGCGCTGCCGTCAAGGACTACGACGAGTTGGCGATGACCATCGAAGACAATTTCGGCCAGCTCGATGGCCTGCTGCATAACGCCGGGATTCTCGGCAGCCGCAGTCCCATTGAGCAGTACGATCCGGACACCTGGAACAAGGTCATGCATGTCAACGTGACGGCGCCGTTCCTGCTGACCCGGGCGACAATTCCGCTGCTGCGCAAGTCAAACGATGCCTCGGTGATTTTCACGTCGTCAGGCGTGGGCAGAACGGCCAAGGCCTACTGGGGCGCCTATGCGGTGTCCAAGTTTGCTCTTGAAGGGCTGAGCCAGCTGGTTGCCGATGAGCTGGACGATGACCATCACAACATCCGGGTCAACAGCCTGAATCCCGGCGCCACCCGGACCAATATGCGGGCCCATGCCTATCCGGCTGAAAACCCGATGCACAACCCGACCCCCGAACAACTGATGCCCAGCTATCTCTATCTGATGGGACCGGACAGCCGTGGCATAACCGGGCAGCAGTTAAACGCCCAAGGCAAATAATGCAGTTAACCTTCTTTACCACAAGTCATTGCCAGCTCTGCGAACTGGCTGAGCAGTTACTGGTGAGTACGCCCCTGCCCCACCCCATTCCGGTGGAGGCAGTGGATATTGCGGTGTCTGAGACGCTGGTTGAACGCTACGGTACGCGAATTCCGGTACTACGCCGGGAAGACACGGGGGCTGAGTTAGGCTGGCCGTTCACCCGGGACGACCTGCTGTCGTTCCTAGCCCCCGGGGCGAAGGCGCCGTCACCGGGTATAATTCATTGAGGATTTACTGTCATGTTAATGGTTATCTCCCCGGCCAAGAATCTGGACTACGAAAGCCCGCTGGCAACAGAACAGTCTAGCCAGCCCGCCTTCCTGGACCATGCCTGTGAGCTGGTGGATCAGTTAAAGACCCTTGAGCCCCATCAGCTGAGCAATCTGATGAGCATCAGCGACAAGCTGGGCCAGCTCAACGCAGACCGCTACCAGCAGTGGCACACACCATTTACGCCGGACAATGCCCGGGCGGCGGTGCTGGCCTTTAACGGCGATGTCTATACGGGCCTTGCTGCCCAGGAATTTAGTGAGAAAGAATTCGCGTTTGCGCAGAAGCACCTGCGCATCCTGTCGGGCCTGTATGGCATCCTGCGTCCCCTGGACCTGATGCAGCCTTACCGCCTGGAAATGGGCACCCGGCTTGAGAACAAACGGGGCAAGGACCTGTACGAGTTCTGGGGTGACATCATCACCGACGCGCTGAATGATGAGCTTCAGGCCGGTGACGGTATTCTGGTGAACCTGGCGTCCAACGAATACTTCAAGAGTGTTCGCAAGAAGAAACTGAACGCCCGCATTATCACACCCCAGTTCAAGGACTGGAAAAACGGCCAATACAAGATGATCAGCTTCTACGCCAAAAAGGCCCGGGGGCTGATGTGCCGTTATGCAATTACCAATAGCATCACCCAGGCAGATGACCTGAAAGGGTTTGACCTGGCCGGCTATCGCTTCAGTGAGGAACAGTCCTCTGGCGATAGCTGGACCTTCCTGCGCGACGAGCAATAACCCGCAATAACAACGCCGCCGTTCCGCACTGACTGAATACGTTTCCCACTGGCTCCCCGGGGCCGGTGGAGATCTTTTTTGTTTGGAAAATCAGGAGGAACATTGCATGAATGAAGCACTGTTTTCTGAAATCGCCCTGTATGTCTGCCTCACCGGGCTGATCGTCTGGATGGGCTTTATTGTCTGGGACCTGGCGAAAAAGTCCAAGGCCGGCCGTTTTGGCACCGTTGCCCTGTTTACGGTACTGGGCGCGGGGGTTGTGGGCTTTATTGTGAAAACCGTCCTGGTTGAAGTCATGGCCATCTAGTCTTCAACTTCCGAAACCTGTACAACAACCGATCTTCGATCCCTAAGCCCAAGGACCCGACATGTGGTTTCGTAATGCCCGAGTGTTCCGTTTCACCAAACCGTTCAACATCACCGCCGAAGAGCTTGAAGAAAAGCTGACCGCAGACGCATTCAAGCCCTGCGGGCCCCAGGAAACCTCCCGGCACGGTTGGGTGCCTCCCCTCGGAAAGCACGGCGAGCTGCTGGTGCACAGCGCCGGTGGTTACCATCTGGTGGCCCTGCGCAAGGAAGAAAAGGTAGTGCCAGCGCCAGTGGTCAAGGAAATGGTCGAAGAAAAAGCCGAAGCCATTGAGCTGGAGCAGGGCCGCAAAGTTCGCAAGAAAGAAAAGGACGAGCTCAAGGAAGACATCATGCTGGAGCTGCTGCCCCGGGCGTTTTCCCGCAACCGTCGCACCTATGCCTACCTGTCGCCGGCGGACGGTGTGCTGGTGGTTGACGCAGGCTCTGCCAAGCAGGCCGAAGATATCGCCTCCGCCCTTCGCCAGAGCCTGGGCTCGCTACCGGTTCGTCCGCCAGTGCTGGAACAGGCCCCGGCGTTTACCTTTACTGGCTGGCTGAACGAATCCCTGGACCTGCCCGCGTCCATAGAGCTGGGCACGGAATGTGAACTGAAGGACCCGTCCGAGGATGGCGGCGTGGTGCGCTGCAAGGGGCTGGACCTGAAATGCGAAGAAATCCAGAACCACCTGGAGGCCGGTATGCAGGTCACCAAACTGTCCCTGACCTGGGACGATAATGTGTCCTTTGTACTGGACGAGGAGTTCGGTATCCGCCGGCTGAAATTCGGCGAAACCCTTCAGGAAAAACTGGACGACGTGGACTCGGATGATGCGGCTGCGAAGTTTGATGCCGCGTTCTCCCTGATGACGCTGGAGCTGTCCCGGCTGATTCCGGGCATGCTGGACGCCATGGGGGGCGAAGACCGCTCAGCGATCGTTTCGGAATAGAAAACGTTGGCGCCCTGACAGAAGCCAGGCGCCATGCGGACTGTCTTAATGATGGGCTTTTGCCAGCCGCTCCCGCTGCCAGTCTTTCTCCGGCTCGTTGAGCACCAGGCGCAGGTCCATCACCTCTTCTTCCCGGTTGTAGTGGATATCGAAACCCAGGTGCTCCGCCAGTTGCAGCATGGGACGATTTTCCGGCAGCACGTTACCGACCATTTCCACGGTGCCCCGGCTGCGGCAGTAGTCGATCATCTTCTGCATAAGGGCGATGCCCAGGCCCTCGCCCTTCATCTTGTCATGCACCATCACCGCAAATTCGCAGCGTAGATTGTCTGCATCCGTCCAGACCCGTACGGTGCCTAGCGTTTCCTCCCCTTCTCCGTCCTCCCGGGGCGCGTTCGCGATAAAGACCATCTCCCGGTCGTAGTCGATCTGGACCATCTGGGCCACGTCTTCCCGGGAAAAGTGCTTGCGGAACTGGAAGAACCGGTAGCGGATGGATTCGGGTGACTGGTGCTCATGAAAGGCCCGGTGAGACGGCTCGTCCTCGGCGAGTACCGGCCGGATAATCACCCGCCGGCCGGATTTTGGCAGCACAATCCATTCTTCCAGCTCCCGCGGATAGGGCTGGATGATGGGCTTGCCGGGCTCATCCGCCAGGTCAATGGCAACGTCCACCGCCAGCACCCGCTCGTTATCAAACATCAGCGGAGAGATTTCCAGCCCGCGGATTTCCGGCTGGTCAATGACGATCTGCGACAGGGTAATCAACACCTCGCAGACAGCCCGGGTGTCCCGCTCCGGGTTGGAGCTGAACTCCTTGAGCAGCCGGTACATATAGGTGCGCCGCAAGAGCTCCCGGGCCAGCACCATATTCAGCGGTGGCAACGCGATCTGACGATCGGTCAGCACGTTGATCTGGGCGCCGGCGGCGCCACAGACGACCAGCGGGCCGAACAACGGGTCGCGGGTAATGCCCACGCTGAAGGCAATGCCATCCAGGTGTTTGTAGGACCGCTGGACGGCAAACCCGAGAAAGCCACTTTCCGGGAAATACTCCTGGTAGCCTTCCATCAGCTGCCGGCACGCATCGATGATATCGTCCTCGTTCGCCAGTCCCCGGACGGTTGAACGATAGCGACCGTGGCCGGACTGGTATTCCAGAAACGGGTGACAGGCTTTCTGGTGCATCAGCGCCACGTCCACCGGGCGGCGCTCTACCGAAAAGGCTTCCAGCACTTCTTCCACGTCATCGCAGTAAACCGTGGGCACCGTGTTGATCTGATAGTCGTTGAGGATCTTCCGGGCCTCACTGTTGGTGAGGTGGTTACGCCCCACCCTTTTCACGTTGGCTATGATGCGCCGGGTATGGGAGTGATCGGCAAAGTGATCGGTAAAGGACTCCGGAGTCTCCCCCAGCAGACGCTGGACCCGTTGATGGTTCACGTGCTGCATAAACGCCATCACGGCTTTTTCCGGGGAGAAGAACGAGGGTACGCCGGCGCGGTAAAATTCGTCCCGGGCCTCCATCACCGTACTCTGGCCAAGCCAGCAGGTGAACACGTTGAGGCGGGAACCTCTGACCGCCTTCACCACAGCATCGGCGACCTGCAGGCTGTCCTCCGTCAGGCTGGGGGAATAGATGATCAGTACATTGGAGATTTCCGGATCTTTCGACAGGATGCGGATGGCCTGGGCATAGAGTTCCGGCGAAGCATCGTAGTTCAGGTCGATGGGGTTCCTGCGGGTCCAGTAGGGCGGCAGAATTTCGGCGAGCGCTTCCACGGACTGGGGCGACAGTGTCGCCAGCTCGCCACCGAGGGTCGCCAGCCGGTCAACCGCCAGCACTCCCGGGCCTACCCCGTTGCCCATGATAGCGATGGATTCCCGCTTCAGCGGACGCATACGGCTGAGGGTTTCCAGCGCGTCAAACATCTGGCCCAGGCCATCCACCCGCAGAACACCGGCCCGCTGGAGCATGGCATCGTAGATGGGGTCGCTGCGGGTAAGACCGGCGGGAAGCTCGTGGGGCAGCCATTCGGAATCTGGTACGCGGCCACTTTTTACGGCAATCACCGGCTTGGTGCGGGCGGCCACCCGTACCGCTGACATAAAGCGACGGGGATTCGGGACGTTTTCAATATGCAGCAGGATGGCGCGGGTTTGTGAGTCCTGGGCCAGGTAATCGATCAGGTCGTCGTGATCAATGTCCATGGAATCGCCCAGGGTCAGGAAGTAGGAGAACCCCACCCCCCGGGCAAATGCCCAGTCGATCACCCCACTGGCAACACTACCGGACTGGCCGACAAAGGCCACTTTGCCCGGCAGCGCGCCGATATGGGCATAGGTTGCGTTCAGGCTTCGGCCCGGCACCATCACGCCGATGGTGTTCGGCCCCAGTACCCGGATGCCGGTGGTCCGCGCAGCTTCCCCTACCGAGTACATCAGTGGCTGGCCGGTCTTGGAGTGGGCCCGGGACATGCCGCCGGTCATGACCATGGCCGTGCGTACGCCAGCCCGGCCCAGCCGGCGGACCACCTTTGGCACGGTGTCTGGCGGTGTACACACGATGGCCAGTTCCGGACTGAAATCCATCTGCGAGATTTCGGAAACACAGGGGACGCCATGGACCGATTCGTAGGAATTCTGGTTAATCACCAACATCCGCCCCGGATAGCCACCACCCAACAGGTTCCGTAAAACCATACCCCCGAGGCTGTCGGCACGCTCTGAGGCCCCGACTACCGCAATGGATGAAGGGTTAAACAGGCTTTCCAGATACCGCGTGCCCAAAATGCCGTCTCCTTATCACATGGACCTGATGCTCGGGTTGCTTCTATCTTAGGCGTTGAATGATTTAAGTAAAACGAATTCGTCGTCTGGCATGGCAAGACCAAAGAAGCACAGCGAAATGACCGGATCCCTGTTACCATTACGTCACACATTTACCCCCAGGTTTGTCAGGACTATAACAACACCATGACAACTGCGTTTTTCTCCCATGATGACTGCGCCAAACACGATATGGGCGCGGACCATCCCGAATCGCCGGAGCGCCTGAGCCGGATCATCAGTTACCTTGAAGATACGGACCTGGCGGACCAGCTGGACTGGGTGCGCCCGGAAGAAGCCACCCGCGACCAGCTGCTATTGGTGCATCCGGAGAAATATCTGCATCAGCTGGACCTGATGCAGCCTGCCAAGGGCCGGGTCTTTACCGATCCGGACACTGCCCTGATGCAGCATACCCTGCGGGCTGCCCGGCTGGCGGCGGGGGCGAATATCCAGGCAGTGGATATGGTACTCAGCGGGCAGGTGACCAACGCCTTTGTCTGCGCCCGACCGCCGGGCCATCACGCGGAACGGGCGAAGTCCATGGGCTTCTGCTTCTATAACAACATCGCGCTGGCGGCCATGCGGGCCCTTACGTTCCATCATCTGGAGCGGGTCGCCATTGTTGATTTCGATGTGCACCAGGGTAACGGAACCGTGGATATCGTGCAGGGGGATGAGCGCATCCTGATGTGCTCCAGCTTTCAGCATCCGTTCTATCCCCACTCCCACGTTTACCGTATGCCGGAGAATATCGTGAACGTGCCGGTACCGGGCGGCTGCCAGGGCCCGGAGTATCGCAAACTGGTGGAAGCAGGCTGGCGCGGGCGCCTGGAGGCATTCAGGCCCCAACTGATTCTCATCTCAGCAGGTTTTGACGGCCACCGTCTGGACCCCATGGCCGAGATGAATCTGGAAACGGAAGACTACCGCTGGCTTACGGAACTGCTGACAGACGTGGCCGCCGAGCATGCCAGCAGCCGCATCGTGTCGACCCTGGAAGGCGGCTATCACCTGCGGGCCCTTGCTGAGAGTGTGGCTGCCCACGTGGGTGAACTGGTCCGCGCCGGCCGCTAGCCGTTGTAGGCACCGGCTCCCCGGTCTGCCTGACGCAGGTCCCCGTGCTCCCCCTGACGTTCCAGCCGAATGGTGGTACGGCGGTTTTCTGCATGACTGCGGGACGCCGGAAATTCATCCGCGTGGGACCGGACAACGATCATGGTCTCCGGCACGCCGGACTGGATCAGATAATCCGCGACCGCCTGCGCCCGTTCTTCCGACAACACCCGGTTGCGGATACGGCTACCGCTGCTGTCGGAATGGCCATCCACCAGCAGCCGTTCAACGGTCTGGTCTGCGGCGACATAAATGGCAATCTTGTCCAGCAAGCGGCGATCCTGGTCCGACAGGCTGCTGCTACCCGGCGCAAAGGGCACGCGGGAGCGGTGGATCTGGTCGAAGTTTACCGGTAGCAGACCGCTGACACAGCGCCGGTATCCGTCGAACTGGTTGCTGAAATTGATATTGGACAACCTCACCCGAACCGGCTCACTCTGATAGCGGGATTGCCGGGTGATCGTCGGGGCCATGCCGGACAGCAGGCCATCCACCATCACCATCGCCTCCCGGTGCCCGGCTTCAACCGGTTTGCGGCTGTCGCTAACCGTCACATAGCCCACCTGCCGCGTGGCTTCCCCGGGGCGCCAGGTCGGCGCTTCTACCACCAGCAGTCCCCTCCCCGGTTTCATCAGCGGCAGGTCTGACTCCAGGTAAAATCCCAGCTGTTCGCCCGCCCGGTGAAGAAAAACGGCACGGCCATAACCCGGCACCTCGTGGCTCAGGGCGCAGCTGAAGATGGACTCCGTGAGATACCAGTGACTGTTCTCAAGTCCCGCGCCAAAGCTGCGCGCAAGCACAGGCGCACTCCACAGCAGACTGCCGACCATCACCAGCATGGTGAGCACAACCTGCCATTGTCCGCCCGTTGCCGTGTGTTGAGGCGAGCCCGCCTGGTGTTGTCTAGACATAGTCATTCCCGGATTCCGATCAATAGGTACCTGACTGCTTGTCGGCCGGTAGTGCGGATTCTTTAGCCGGGAGTCTGGTATACTCGCGGCGTTTTCACGTGCCAGGAGTAACACCGCCATGACCGACCAGATAACCCTCACCCGCCCTGACGACTGGCACCTTCATGTGCGGGACGGCGATGTGCTGGCCGACGTGGTTCCTGCTACGGCCCGGCGTTTTGGTCGTGCGGTTATCATGCCCAACCTGGTTCCGCCGGTAACCACCGCGCGGCAGGCTGCGGAGTACCGGGAGCGTATCCTGGCTGCCCGAGGCGAACACACCGGCTTTCAGCCACTGATGACCCTGTACCTGACCGGAACCACGACGCCGGATGACATCCGGACTGCCTCCCAGGCAGGCATTCCGGCAGCAAAACTCTATCCAGCAGGCGCAACCACCAACTCGGCGTCTGGTGTACGGGACGTTCAGGAAATCGATGAGGTGCTCGCCGCGATGGCCGACTGCGGCATGCTGCTGCTGGTCCATGGCGAGGTGACCCACGACGAAGTGGATATCTTCGACCGGGAAAAACAGTTTATCGATCAGGTGCTGGCGCCGGTCATGGAGCGGCATCCCGGACTTCGGGTTGTGCTGGAACACATCACCACCGGGGAAGCTGCCGACTTTGTGAAGGGCCATGAGAGTGGCCGGCTGGCTGCGACCATCACCCCACAGCACCTGATGTATAACCGCAACCATCTGCTGGTGGGTGGCGTTCGCCCTCACCTGTACTGTCTGCCGGTACTCAAGCGAAATGTGCATCAGCAGGCATTACAGGACGTGGTAGTGAGCGGCGATCGTCGCTTCTTCCTGGGTACCGACTCGGCACCTCATGCCCGGGACCGCAAGGAAACCGCCTGCGGTTGCGCGGGCTGTTATTCCGCCTTTGGCGCCATCGAGCTGTATGCCGAGATTTTTGAAGACCTGGGTGTACTGGACAAGCTGGAGGCCTTTGCCAGCTTTAATGGCGCCGACTTCTACGGCCTGCCCCGCAACAGCGATACCATTACGCTGATCCGTGAGCCCTGGACGGTGCCGGAGTCGCTGCCACTGGCTGATGGCACCATTGTTCCGCTGAAAGCCGGTGAAACCCTGCGCTGGCGCCTGGCCTGAACGCCTCTATCTATTTCTGACCAGGAGAAACTGTGACTGAAGAGACCAGCACGCCCCATCCCATGGCCCGTCGTTTCCGGGGGTTTCTACCGGTTGTCGTGGACGTGGAAACCGGCGGTTTTAATGCCCGTACCGATGCCCTGCTGGAAATCGCCGCCGTCCTGATCACCATGGACGACGAAGGCTGGCTGCACCGGGGCGAAACCATCAG
>CAYMQO010000007.1:0-23121 GCA_964392405.1 uncultured Marinobacter sp. | reverse complement strand
TTCGCCCCGGTAATCCAGACCGGCAACCGGGCTGTCAACAAAGGTACCGTTGTAGACCTGGGGCCCTGAAGAGCTGCTGCTGTCACCACCACAGCCGGTAAGGCCGGCCCCCAGGGGAATCAGTACAGCAGCAATTAACATAGGGCGACCGAACGCCGCCTTTGGATAGGAATGAGGCATGCAGTGATCCTTTATTGTTGTATTCGTCGTTCTTCCTGAAAACCGTCCGGCCACTGCCAGGGCCGACCCGGACGTACTGCATTCAACAGGACTTACTCGCCATCAGGCGGAGCCTGCTCCCTTCCCGCCTGATGAGTCGAATTCAATATAGGTCTCACTCAGAAAGCGCGCAAACAAGACCAATCGGGTGGCCCCGACGAATTCGCCCAAACACCGCATGAGAACGAGCATTCACTTTCTTTAATTTTGCTTAATAAACTTGGACAAAGTGATAATTGATTCAAGTTTTCACCTTTTCAATAAAACTTGAACATACTCACATTGAACGATGATTAATAACCAAACGATTGTGTTCCGCCCAGTAAATAGCCTCTCACGTCACTTTTATATGACAATTGCCACTTTGTGTAGACATCGTAGGCAGTAATTTCGCCGGTAGGGTTCTGCGAACATTGACCAGCATGCGAGTTCTTCAGCGCGCATGGTAACCCCCCGTTTTTGTTTTGGGGAGAACTTCGGGCGAAACAATGCCAGGGATTTAATTATGACTATTTTAAAAAAGAAAAATGGCGGATGGCGCCGCGGCGTTATTGGCCTTACCGCATTCGGGATGCTGGCAGCATCAGGTCAGGTAATGGCCGCAAACCCGCTGGTATCTCATGTTTATACCGCAGATCCGGCAGCAACCGTGATCAATGGACGGGTCTATGTGGTCGTCACCCACGATCAGCCTGATCAGTCCGACTATAGCCAGTTGGTAGACTATTACCTCTTCTCGTCTGACGACATGGTGAACTGGCAGGACCACGGAATTATCTGGAACTCCCGCGAGAACACCAACTGGGCCAACCTCGCCTACGCACCGGATCTGGTTGAGCGCAATGGCAAATACTATCTTTACTTTCCGGACGGCGGCGGCAGTATCGGGGTCGCAGTGGCAGATTCCCCGGAAGGCCCCTACATTGACCCACTGGGACGGCCACTGATCGATCGCAACACTCCCAACGGGGCTGTTCAGTGGATTTTTGATCCGGGCGTCTTTATAGACGACAACGGACAGGCCTATCTTTATTTCGGTGGCGGTGGCCCCGGTCATGCGAGAGTGATTCGTCTGAACGACGACATGATCAGTACCCAGGGTGCCGCGGTCAATATCAACGCGCCGAACTTCTTCGAAGCGTTGCACATGCACAAGCGCAACGGGGTTTACTACCTTTCATACTCCACCAACTCGGCTGGTGGCATGAGCATTGACTACATGACCAGCAATGACCCCATGCAGGGATTTACCTACCGGGGAACCATTCTGCCTAATCCGTGGGAGAACAATTTCAATAACAACCACCAGTCCATCGTGGAGTTCAAGGACCAGTGGTACATTTTCTACCATAACCGTGCGGTCGCCAATGCACGGGGAGCAAGTACCTACCAGCGCTCCATCAATGTCGATCGTCTGTATTACAACGCTGACGGTTCGATCCGGCAGGTTAACGCCGGCCCGGCAGGTGTTCCTCCGATCAGGAGCGTTAACGCCTTCGCCGTAAATCAGGCCGAAACCTTTGCCGAAGAAAACGGTATCCAGACTGAACCGGCAAGAGAAGGTACCCAGAACCTTCAGATGAGTTACGGTGACTGGGTCAAGGTCGCGAACGTTGATTTTGGCAGTGGCGCTAATGAAATCCGGTTGCGCGTAGCGACCGAAGGTGGTTCGTCCATGGACGTAATCCTGGGTGACATCAACAACCAGCCACTGGTGTCTGTACAACTTGAGTCCACCGGAGGCTGGCAGACCTGGCAGACACAAACCGCCCACTTTAACACCGTCACCGGTGTGCATGACGTGTACCTACGCTCTACGGCCTACCATAATCTGGACTGGTTCCAGTTCGCCAGTTCGGATGGTCCGGTGGTTACCCCTGGCGAACCGACCGGTAAATTCCTCGGTAATATCGTCGACAATGGCCGGAATCGCTTTACCGACTTCTGGAACCAGGTCACTCCTGAAAACTCCGGCAAGTGGGAATCGGTTGAGCCGAGTCGCGATCGCTATAACTGGACCAAAATGGACGAAGGCTACAACTTCGCCAAGGCCAACGGCTTCCCCTATAAGGCCCACACCTTTGTCTGGGGTGCTCAGGAGCCGAGTTGGCTCGGCTCGCTTCCCGATGCTCAGCGTGCTGAAGAGGTGGAGGAGCTGATTCGGGATACCTGTCGGCGTTATCCAGACATGGACATGATTGACGTGGTCAACGAGCCCATCAGCGCACCATCCAACGCGCGCTGGGCATTAGGCGGCGATGGCCAGACCGGGTGGGACTGGATCATTCGCTCCTTTGAACTGGCCAGACAATATTGCCCGAACTCGAAGCTCCTGCTGAACGAATACGGCATTATCAACGACCGTCGCAAAGCAACAGAATATCGTCGGATCGTCGAGCTGCTTCGGGATCGTGGCCTGATTGATGGGGTAGGCCTACAGGCCCACTCGTTCAACCTGGTTGGCTATTCCGCGGATAACCTTCGCGGGAACCTGGACTACATGGCTGCTGCTGGCGTGCCCCTCTACATTTCTGAATGGGACATCAATATTGCCAACGATCAGGAACAGCTGCGCGAGTATCAGCAGAAATTCCCGATCGTATGGGAGCACTCTGCCGTTGCGGGGGTCACTCTGTGGGGTTATATCGCGGGCCAGACCTGGATGGCTAACTCCGGCCTGATGTACAACGATGGCCGGGAGCGCCCCGCCCTGACCTGGCTGAAGAACTATGTTGGCCAGACAGCGACGCCTACGCCACCACCGGGTAATACTAATGGCGGCATCGTCGTTCGGGCCAGGGGTACGCAGGGCGACGAACACATCAACCTGGTGATTGGCGGCGCAGTCGTTGCCGATTGGACCCTGACGACTGCGATGGCTGACTACGTCTACCGTGGAAATGCAACGGGCGACATTCAGGTCCGTTTTGACAATGACGCCGATGGTCGTGATGTGCAGGTGGATTATATCCGCGTGAACAATGAAACCCGTCAGGCCGAGGATATGGAGTACAACACCGGCGCCTATAATGGCTCCTGTGGCGGCGGTTCCTATTCCGAGTGGCTCCACTGCAACGGTTCTATCGGTTTTGGCCATACCCAGGCCTGTACCGGGAACGACTGTAGCGGTGGTGGGCAGGCCGCAACGCCAGCTCCCAAAAGCCTGGCGGAGCGTATTGCCGAGAGACTGAGGGCGCGGTTCCGTTAAGTCAGTCGTTGCTCCATAGCCAGTCAGGGCCGGGATATCGGGCTCTGACTGGCGTACCTAAAAGATTCTAAATATTCGAAAACTCGTAAAAGCCGCAAGCATTGACCACAATTGATTTTGGACAAGCGGTGCGACATTCTGCCCCTTCGAGGCGCTGAGGTTTTAGCATAGGATGCTAGCTGACTGCCGGTACTAACAAAAACCGCACAAACAGATGGCAGTAATGCCCGGGCGGAAGTGACGTTACTTCCCTTGATGACTGTGGTTACCGGAGGTTCCCGATGGAGCTAGACCCCCTGCTTTTGTCGCGAATACAGTTCGCCTTTGTGGTGTCCTTTCACGCGATTTTCCCTGTCTTTACCATTGGCCTGGCGTCTTATATCGCTGTGCTTGAAGGCCTGGGTTTTAAAACCGGAAATCAGGTCTGGATACGCCTGTCCACATTCTGGACCAAAGTGTTTGCAGTGGTTTTCGGCATGGGCGTGGTCTCGGGAATCGTCATGTCGTTCCAGTTCGGCACCAACTGGTCGAACTTTTCCCAGGCCACTGCGAACTTCCTGGGGCCCATGCTCAGCTATGAAGTCCTGACCGCGTTTTTCCTCGAAGCCGCCTTTCTGGGCATTCTGCTGTTTGGGCGCGATAAGGTGCCGCCGGGCATGCATCTGCTCTCAGCCATCCTGGTAGCTATTGGAACCCTGATTTCGTCCTTCTGGATTCTGGCTGCCAATAGCTGGATGCATACGCCGGCAGGGACCGAGTTCGTTGATGGCGTCTTTATTGTCAGATCCTGGTCTGAGGCCATCTTCAATCCTTCATTCCCATGGCGCCTAAGCCACATGGTCATGGCCTCGTTCCTGACCGGTGGCTTTGTGGTTGCGGGGGTCAGCGCCTGGTATCTGCTGCGGGGCCGGGAAGTGGAAGCCAACCGGAAGGCCCTGTCCATGTGTCTCTGGCTGCTGCTGATTATTGCCCCGGCGCAGGCGGTTATCGGGGACTTCCATGGCCTTAATACCCAGGAACACCAGCCCGTCAAAATCGCGGCGATGGAGGGCAACTGGGAGACTGCCAACAGGGTTCCGTTACTGTTGTTCGCCCTACCCGACCAGGAAAACCAGACCAACCATTTTGAGATTGGCATTCCGGGTCTGGCGAGCCTGATTCTCGCCCATGATATGAACGGTGAAGTTCCCGGTATGGATCTGGTTCCACCGGAAGAACAACCGCCCGTCGCCATCGTGTTCTGGAGCTTCCGGGTCATGGTGGGACTGGGCTTACTGATGATTGCCTTTGCCATCACCGGGCTGATTCTTCGCCGCGGCGGCCGGTTTGCGGAAAAGCGCTGGTTCCTGCAGGGGCTGCGCCTGATGTCCCTGACGCCGTTTGTCGCCGTTCTGGCTGGCTGGTTTGTTACCGAAATTGGCCGGGCGCCCTGGCTGGTGTATGGGATGATGACCCACGCGGAGGGTGTGACGCCATCGTTAACCGGCGCCATGGCCCTGTTCACTCTGATCGGCTATATCACCGTATACGCGATGATCTTTACCGCAGGGGTCTATTATCTGATGCGGGTGCTTCATGACGGCCTTGAACCTGCTGACCGCGAGCATCCTGCAGATCATCCGAAGCGGCCGCTGTCCGCAGCCCACGTGCCATTCGAATACAATCAGGACGTATTTCGTCCAGGAGGTTACTGATCATGGAACTGTTTGACCTGTCGTTGATCTGGGCCTTCATTATCGGCTTCGGCATAATCATGTATGTGCTGATGGATGGCTTTGACCTGGGCGTGGGCATGCTCTTTCCCTTCGCCGCAGACGAAGAGTCCCGGGACGTGATGATGAACTCGGTTGCCCCGGTCTGGGACGGCAACGAAACCTGGCTGGTGCTGGGGGGCGCGGGCCTGCTGGCGGCCTTTCCCCTGGTATATTCGATTCTGATGCCTGCCCTCTACATCGGTGTTTTCCTGATGCTCGCCGGCCTCATTTTCCGGGGGGTCGCGTTTGAGTTCCGGTTCAAGGCTCATTCCTCAAAGTACCTCTGGAACTGGGCCTTTGCCGGGGGTTCCACCGTCGCGGCCTTTACACAGGGGGTGGTCGTCGGTGCCTACATTGAAGGCTTCGAGACGGCGAACGGTGTCTACGTCGGGGGGGCGCTCGACTGGTTAACGCCGTTTACAGTACTGACCGGCCTCGGCCTGGTTGCGGGCTACTGCCTGCTGGGGGCCACCTGGCTGGTGCTGAAAACGGAAGGTGACCTGCAGCAATGGGCCCGTCGTCTGGTGCTGCCTTTGCTAACGACGATTCTGGCAGCGTTCGTGATCATCAGCATCTGGACGCCCTTTGTGGATCCCTTTGTGCGCGACCGTTGGTTCGATCACATCACCCTGATCTGGGTCTTCCCCGCTTTTGGCGCCTTCTGCGCCTGGAAAATTGTGCAGGCGAATCGCCGACATAAGGACACCATGCCCTTCCTTGCGACTATGGGGCTGTTTATCAGCACCTACCTGGGGCTGGTTGTGAGCAAGTGGCCCTATGTGGTTCCGCCTGACTACACCCTATGGGATGCCTCTTCGGCCTACGGTTCCCAGCTTTTCCTGTTGCTTGGGCTGCTCTTCGTGATACCGGTGGTGCTGGGCTATACCGCCTGGACCTATTGGGTTTTCCGTGGAAAAGTTCGTGCCGGGGAAGGCTATCACTAAGTGCCCGACACCACCTCCCGACACGCAGGGCGCTGGTTAAGAGAGCGTCAGCGCCCTGCCCGGGCTTCCGTATATCTGGCCGCGCTGGCCGGGACTTTCGCAGCGGTGGCTGGCATCGTTCAGCTGGGCGGCATTGCCTGGGTTGCGCACCAGGTGCTGGTGACGGGAGAAGCGTTGTCACAACTGGTCGGGGTCATTCTGACCATCCTGATCACTATCGCCGTCCGGGCTGTGGCAGTCATGCTGCAAAACCGGTTTTCGGCCAGCGCCAGTGATCAGATTCGCCTGGCCCTGCGGCAGGACCTGCTGGACCACTTCCAGCAGCTGGGCCCGATCAGGCTGGGACAATCGTCGGCTGGCACCCTGGCGTCGGAATGGCTGGACCAGGTGGAAGCCCTCCATGGTTACTACGCCTACTTCCTGCCCCAGATGATTCTGTCCCTGACCGTACCACTTGTGATTCTCGTGACGGTGGCCTGGCTGGACTGGCTGGCGGCGGTGTTCCTGCTGCTTTCGGCACCGTTGATACCGCTGTTTATGGCCCTGGTAGGGATGGGCGCTGAGAAGCTGAATCAGCAACATATGGAAACCCTGGGCCGTCTCTCCGGCCATTTTCTGGACCGCCTTCGCGGCCTCACGACTCTCCAGCTGTTCAACTACACCCGTCCCGCCACTCGCGAAATCGCCACAGCCACCGACGAGTACCGGCAAGTGAACATGAAGACCTTACGGGTGGCGTTTCTTTCTTCCGCGGTCCTGGAGTTCTTTGCCTCCCTTGCGATCGCGGTCGTGGCCATCTACATCGGCTTTGGGCTGTTGGGCTACATCAGCTACGGGCCTTCCGCGGAACTGACCCTGTTCACCGGGCTGTTTATCCTGCTCTTGGCTCCGGAGTTTTATCAGCCCCTGCGGCAACTGTCCCAGCACTATCACGATCGCGCCACTGCACTGGGCGCGGCAGCACAGTTGCAGGCTCGTATGGCGGGGATAACACCTGCTGGGTCGCCTGAGGACCAAACGGCTGGCTATGTCCCGGCCGTGGTGGAAATTTCCAACGCAGCAGTCACGTTCCCGGATGGACGCACCGGCCTGACGCCACTTTCGCTGACCATTGGTCGGGAGGGACCGGAACTGGTCGCGCTGTCAGGCCCATCAGGGGCGGGCAAATCCACCTTGCTGCATTTGATCGCGGGCTTTCAGGCCCCTACCACGGGCAAAGTCCGGGTCAACGGCGGGATTCCCGGGGTGGAACCGTTTGGCTGGCTTGGCCAGACGCCATTTATTCGCCAGGACACCTGGGCCGGTAACCTGCGTATGGTAGCGCCGGATGCGTCCGATGAGCAGTTGCTGGCCGCCCTTGAAAAAGTCGGCCTTGCCGAACTGGTTCGCCAACGCCCTCTGGGTCTTGATACACCCATCAGTGAAGGCGGTGGCGGTCTGTCCGGAGGCCAGGCAAGACGGCTTGCTGCAGCAAGACTCTTTCTGGCCCGTTACTCCCTGATACTGATGGACGAGCCAACCGCCGGTCTCGACAGTGGCAGCGAGCGCTTCCTGCTGGATGCCATTAACGCGCTGAAAAACCGGGGCGCTACCATTATCATCGCAAGCCACCATCAGGAAGTTCTCGAGGCGGCCGACCGCTGCATTGCCATCAATAACGGCACTCTTGCGATGGACAGGCCCAGCCATGCGTGAGTTGCGGCCCTGGTTACGACTGCTCTGGACCCGTTGGCCCAGGCTGATCATTGGTGGCTTGCTGATGTTTGCTACCGTACTTGCCGGCGTGGGGCTGCTGGCCCTCTCTGGCTGGTTCATCACGGCGACGGCCCTCACCGGTTTACTGATTGCAGCCGGTGTAAAAGCTTATCTGGATATCTATACCCCTGGCGGCGGCATCCGGTTTTTCGCCCTCGCCCGTACCGTGTCACGCTACGTTGAGCGGCTCTATAACCATGACACCGTGCTTCGACTGCTGGCTGATGTGCGGGTTACCGTATTTGCCGGGCTTTCCGGCGCCCGCAGGGAACAGCTCAACAGGCGGCGCCCATCAGACTGGCTGAACCGCCTTACTGCCGATATTGATGCCCTCGACACTCTGTACCTGCGGCTGATTGCACCGCCGGCGATCGCGGTGATCGGACTGGTCCTCGGCGCGCTGATCATGCTCGCTGTGGCCCCGGCCCTTCTGTGGTCCTTGCTACCGCTGGCTTTGCTGCCAGCTGTGCTCTATCTGCTGGCCCGGCGAACGCTGGCTCCTTCCCGGGATCTTGGCGAGCAGACCGAAGCGCTCCGCGCAGGTTTTGTGGACACCATCGAAGGCAGTGCCGAGCTTCAGGCCGCCCACTTATGGGAAGCTGAAGTGGGCAAGGTACTGCAAAGCAGTCGTGCTCTGGACCGGACGCGATTGCTGGTGGAGAACCAGACCGCCCTGGCCGACGGTCTCACTGTACTGGCAGTTCAGCTATCCGTCGTGATCGCCATGTTGGTCGGGTTGTCCTTGTGGGATGCCGGCCATTTGAGTGGACCGGTCGCCTTGCTGTTTACCCTCGCCGTCCTGGGGCTGGGTGAGGCTTTTACCGGATTGCCAGCGGCATTCAGCCGCCTTGGAACGACCCTCGGGGCCGCATTGCGGTTAAACCAGGACACTCAGACCAGCGCAGCCGATAATGAAAGTGCGTGCCCTGCCACTGGGCCACTGCGGCTGTCCGGGGCTGCCCCTGTTCGAAACGGAGAAACGTTGACCCGGCCCTTGTCACTGACCGTGCCGATGAACCACCGCCTGGCCATCGTAGGCCGGTCCGGGTCAGGCAAGTCCACGCTATTGGATATCCTGGCGGGTCTGCACCATGACTGGACCGGCGAAATAATGCTGGGTGACGGGGCTCTTTCGCCGAACCAGGCCGGGCCGCTAGGGCGCGAAGTCAGCTATCTGACCCAGCACAGCTACCTGTTCAGCGATACCGTCGCTGCCAACCTCCGGATTGCCAGCCCGGACGCCACCGATGAAGAACTTCTGGCCGTGCTGGATGCCGTCGCCCTGGCGCCTCTGGTAAAAAGCTTACCGGCGGGACTGAACACCCGGGTGGGCGATCAGGGGCGGGGACTGTCCGGGGGCGAAAGGCGGCGACTGGCTCTGGCCCGGGCGTTGATGCGGCCTTCACGGATTCTGCTGCTGGATGAGCCTTTCACCGGGGTCGATACCGCTACAATCCAGCGAATAAAGACCAGCATTGAGCCCTGGCTTGAAGGCCGAACCTGCATCTTCGCTGGCCACGCCCTGAGCGCGTTACCGGATTCGGATTTACAGATAGAACTAAATCCTTCTGAAACAGGATAACGAACCGGACCGCCGGTTATGCATCGGCGACCGGCTCGGTTTCCGCTCGTTTCTGGCTGAGGATACCTTCGGCGGCCTTGACGTCTTCCAGGCCCCCGTACAGGACAAGGACATCGCCGGCTCGAACCACCTCATCCGCCGGTGGCGAGATCAGTTTGACGTCATCCCGCAGAATCGCTACTACGGTCACGCCCTGTGCCATGGCGCTCACTACGGCCAGGGTCCTCGCTTCCGCTTCGGCCCCGGCGTTCACTGTCACGGGGTGCAGGTTCCCGGGATGGCTTCCGGCCGGATGTAACGCCGGATCATCCCGGAACATCTCCCGAAGCATATGAAACTGGCTGGTGCGCTGCTGCTCGATGTAACGGGCAACCTTGCGCAGCGGCAGGTTTAGCGACCGTAAAGCGTGAGTGACCAGCATCATGCCGGTTTCCAGCGTTTCGGGAATCACCTCGGTTGCGCCGGCAGCGATCAGCTCCTTGCTCGCCAGGTCGTCTGCGGTACGAACCAGTACGGGTGACACGGTGTTGAGCCGGCGAATGTGAGACAAGGTCTGGCGGGCCGCCACCATGTCGTCGATACACAGAATAATCAGCGCGGCCTTCTCCACGCCTATGGCTTCCAGTACCTGTGGATCGGCCGAGTCACCGTAGTACACCGGATGGCCTTCGGCCCGCGCGTCCTGGACACCAAACGGATCCAGGTCGGTTGCCACATACCGGATCTCGTCCTCGCGGAAAAATTGCGCCACGATATGACCAATCCGTCCAAAGCCGCAGATAACGACGTGCCCACCCTCGTCCGGCACCTGTTCCCGTATATCCTTGTTTTCAGCGTTCAGGGCGGTGGACTTGCCGGTTGAACTCCGGAAAATCGTACTGGTGATCCGGTAGTTATACTTGATCAGAAACGCGCCAACAATCATGGCCAGCAAGACCGATGTCAGTGCAATTTGCGCCGCCTCATCGTTAATAATCTCACCGGAAACGGCGATTGCGATCAGCGCGAAACCGAACTCGCCCCCGACAGACAGCATGATGCCAGTACGGAAAGCGGTCTCCCAGGAATACCGGGCGATGTGGACCAGCCCGGTCACCAGCACCCATTTGGCGGTGATTAGCAGGAAGGTGCCCACCAGCACCTGAGGCCAGATCTGCGGCAATGTCGAAAAATCAAACAGCATACCGATACTGACGAAAAACAGCCCCAGCAGGACATCGCGAAACGGCCGGATGGTGGAGTCGACCTGGAACCGGAACTGGGTCTCCGCCAGCATCATGCCGGCCAGAAACGCTCCGAACGCCATGGACAGACCGAAGGCGTTGGTCAGCCAGGCGGAGAACAGCGAGACGAAGAGCACCGTAATGGTAAACGTCTCGGCAGAGCGGCGGGCAGTGACCAGTCGGAAAAGCGGCGTCAGCAGATAGCGACCGCCGATAAAAACCAGCACAAAGGCGATGGCCGCCTTGATCAGCGCAAACCCGAGCGCGCTGGAAATGCCCAGGGGGCTGGCATCGGGCATGCCCAGCACCGGAATAATGATAATAAACGGTACCGCTGTAATGTCCTGGAACACGGACATGGTAATACCGGTTCGTCCATGGCGGCTCTGGGCTTCGCCCTGCTCTTCCAGCTGTCGGGCGATGACAGTGGTCGATGATTGTGCGAACACTGCTCCCAGCACGAACGCGACCGCCCCATCCACACCGGCGAGCCAGAGAACCAGCCAGACCACCAACGTCGTCAAAACCACCTGTGACGTTCCCAACCCCAGAATCTGATGGCGCTGAGCATAAATATGGGAAGCCGGGAAACTGAGCCCGATGGTAAACAGCAGGAAAACAATGCCGAATTCAGCAATGGCAGGGATATACTCGGCGTCGACGCGGAACCCACCGGTATGGGGCCCGAGCAATACGCCCACCAGCAGATAAGCGAGTACCGGGGGGATGTTCAGCCTTTGAAACAGCAGAACCACGGGCAGGGTCAGGCCAAGCAACAACAACAGTTGCATCAACAGGGTTTCAAGCATTCAGCATGGCTCCGGGTGACGGTAATGACCATTGGCCTGTACAGCAGCAGGCTGCGGCTGCCCTAACGTGGCCGCAAGTTTATCATTACTCCGTCCCGACACCTTACGGACAAATGAGAAAATGTGAAGCCCAGGGGTGCCCCTCCTGGCACGCCCCGGTCACCTTTTGAGACATACAAAAAAGGGCGCCGAAAGGCGCCCTTT
Organism: uncultured Marinobacter sp.; assembly: GCA_964392405.1. Classification (GTDB taxonomy): domain Bacteria; phylum Pseudomonadota; class Gammaproteobacteria; order Pseudomonadales; family Oleiphilaceae; genus Marinobacter. Next base: position 11,423 of record CAYMQO010000007.1, on the reverse strand, counting down.
TTATTCGAACTACAACGGCTTACAGAACTTTCTTGAGTTCTTCCTCAAGCTGAGGAATAGCCTCAAACAGATCCGCTACCAGGCCATAGTCCGCCACCTGGAAGATAGGTGCTTCTTCGTCCTTGTTGATCGCAACGATCACCTTGGAGTCGCCCATACCGGCCAGGTGCTGGATGGCACCAGAGATGCCAACCGCGATGTACAGTTGAGGTGCAACAATTTTACCGGTCTGGCCAACCTGCATATCGTTGGGGACAAAGCCGGCGTCAACCGCTGCACGGGAAGCGCCAACCGCTGCGCCCAGCACATCGGCGACCTGCTCGAGCATTTTGAAGTTTTCACCGTTCTGCATACCGCGCCCACCGGAGATAACGATGGAGGCGCTCGCCAGATCCGGGCGATCAGACTGAGCCAGTTCTTCTTTAACAAAGGAAGAAAGGCCGGCGTCTTTGACCACATCCAGGTTCTCGACAGAGGCTGAGCCAGCCTCGGCTGCAACCGGGTCAAACGCTGTCGGACGCACAGTGATCACCTTGGTGCTGTCCTTGGACTTCACAGTAGCGATGGCGTTACCAGCGTAAATCGGACGGACAAAGGTGTCAGCGTCTACAACACCCATGATGTCAGAGATCTGGGCAACGTCCAGCAGCGCAGCAACGCGCGGCATGAAGTCCTTGCCAGTGGTACCAGCGGCCGCCAGGATGTGGCTGTAATTCTTGCCAAGTTCTGCCACCAGCTCGCCCAGGTTCTCACCCAGGAAGTGACCATAAGCCGCGTTATCAGCAACCAGCACCTTGTTGACGCCATCAGCCTTGGCAGCCTGCTCGGCAACGGCACCACAGTTCTCGCCGGCTACCAGAACGTCGATATCGCCACCGATTTCCTTGGCCGCCGCCAGGACACTCAGGGTAGCCTGCTTCAGGCTGCTGTTATCGTGTTCAGCAAATACCAGGATGCTCATTTAGATCACCTTCGCTTCGTTCTTCAGTTTGTCGACCAGCTGGGCTACGTCTTCTACCTTGATACCAGCCTTACGGGCAGCAGGTGCTTCAACCTTGACGGTCTCCAGGCGCGGTGAAATATCAACGCCCAGGTCAGCCGGAGAGGTGGCATCCAGCGGCTTCTTCTTCGCCTTCATGATGTTCGGCAGAGACGCATAGCGGGGCTCGTTCAGACGCAGGTCTGTAGTAACCACCGCCGGCAGGTTCAGGGACACGGTCATCAGACCGCCGTCGACTTCACGGGTAACGTTAACTTTTTCGCCTTCAACCACAACTTCAGACGCAAAGGTACCCTGTGGCATTCCCGTCAGAGCGGCCAGCATCTGGCCAGTCTGGTTGTTGTCAGAGTCGATGGACTGCTTGCCAAGGATGACCAGCTTCGGCTCTTCTTTCTCAACAACGGCTTTCAGCAGCTTGGCAGCTTCCAGGGACTGGACTTCCTGATCTGTTTCCACGTGGATACCGCGATCCGCACCCAGGGCCAGCGCTGTGCGGATTTGCTCCTGAGCGGCTTTGGGGCCAATGGATACAACGACGATTTCGCTGGCGACGCCTTTTTCCTTCAGACGAACCGCTTCTTCAACCGCGATTTCACAGAAGGGGTTCATCGCCATCTTGACGTTGGCCAGATCAACACCGGAATTGTCCGGCTTGACGCGTACCTTCACGTTGTAGTCGATTACTCGTTTTACAGCGACCAGAACCTTCATAGATTCCTCGTTCTTCTACGATGGGTTTAATGACTCGTAATCAGAAAGACTCTCGCCTGAACCACCCGGGGCATTAATGGCCGGGCTGGCAACACCAGAGTATTCATGATTCCTGTCGCTCCGACCGCTCGCGAGGCCGCGGCCGAACGTTGATTTCAACAGTCAGGCTTCGAGGGGCCTGCTGTCAGGGCGCCATAATACTGAAGGCAAAGACCTGATGGGTCAATAGCAAATGCGGCATCATGGCGGCTTTGCAGGGGTTTCTGCTGCAATCTGAGCAGGCTTTACCAGCGATACGGTTCTATTTTTGACCGGAATACACTGGTTTTTGCTCCATTATTGAAACCCTGTTTCGCAATTATGGTATAGTTCGCTTTGCTTGCTATCCGGTTGCTTTACACCCCATTGAGGCCAGCGACCCAGGCACGTAACCTTGCCAGAAACAGGCGCCGCTTTCAAACGGGCGTTTGAACTGCGTAAAAACCGGGGTAAACTGTCGTTTAACCGTGAGTTGTCCGGTAATATGTACCTTTTGCTCTGAGCACGGGTACGCGAAGTTCTGCCTGGCTGCAAACACGTGACGTGTTCAGCACCTATAAAGATGAAGGGACAGATGCAGCATGCAGCGTGCCCGGTGCATGACCTGCCCCGGCTGAATTTGGTCGGCGCCCGAACGTGCCAGATTCCTTCTGTTTCAACTGATGAGAAGTTTTGAGGAGACCAACGTGGAACGCGAATCAATGGAATTTGATGTTCTGATCGTCGGCGGGGGACCTGCAGGTCTCTCAGCAGCCTGTCGCACCATGCAACTGGCTCAGGAAGCCGGCGAGGAACTGACTGTCTGTGTCGTCGAGAAAGGTTCCGAGATCGGTGCCCATATTCTGGCCGGTACAGTCTTTGAGCCGACCGCACTGAACGAACTCTTCCCCGACTGGAAAGAGCGCGGCGCTCCATTGAACACCCCGGTAACCCGGGACGATATTTTCCTGATGAAGAGTCAGGACAAGGCCACCAAGATTCCCAATGCTTTCGTGCCGAAAAACATGCACAACGAAGGCAACTACATCATCAGCCTGGGTAACCTGTGCCGCTGGCTGGCGGAACAGGCTGAAGCCCTGGGTGTAGAAGTCTATCCAGGCTTCCCGGCCGCTGAGACCATTATTGAAGACGGTCAGGTCAAGGGTGTTATCACCGGCGATATGGGCGTGGCCCGTGACGGCAGCCAGAAAGACGGCTATATGCCCGGTATGGAGCTGCGCGCCAAGTACACCCTGTTTACCGAAGGCTGCCGTGGCCATCTGGGCAAGCGCCTGATCAGCGAATTCAAGCTGGATGAAGGCAAGGATCCGCAGCATTATGGTATTGGTATCAAGGAACTCTGGGACATCGATCCGGATAAACACGAGCCGGGCCTGGTTGTTCATACCACTGGCTGGCCGTTGAGCGAGTCCAACACCACCGGCGGCTCTTTCCTTTACCATCTGGAAAATGGCCAGGTCTACGTCGGCCTGATTACCGACCTGTCCTACAGCAACCCCCATGTCAGCCCGTTCCATGAGATGCAGCGTCTGAAACTGCATCCGGAGATCCGTAAATATCTGGAGGGTGGCAAGCGTGTTTCTTACGGCGCCCGCGCCATCACCAAGGGCGGCCTGAACTCACTGCCGAAAATGAGCTTCCCCGGCGGCCTGTTGCTGGGCTGTGATGCCGGTACTCTGAACTTCTCCAAGATCAAAGGCTCTCACACAGCCATGAAGTCCGGCATGCTCGGTGCCGAAGCCGTGTTTGCCGCCCTGAAGGAAGGCAAGACCGGTGAGGAAATCACCAGCTTCCAGCAGAGCTTCGAAAACAGCTGGCTGTACAAGGAGCTGTTCAAGGAGCGTAACTTCGGCCCGGCCATGCACAAGTTCGGCAACGTGGGCGGCGGCGCAATTGCCTTTATTGAGCAGAACCTGCTGGGTCGGCCCCTGCCCTTCACCTTCCGCGACACGGTGCCGGACTACGCCACCCTGAAGCCTGCGGCTGAGTGCAAGAAGATCGACTATCCGAAGCCGGATAACGTGATGATGTTCGACAAGCTGTCGTCGGTTTTCATTTCCAACACCAACCACGAGGAAGATCAGCCGATCCACCTCAAGCTGAAAGATCCGTCGATTCCCATCGAGCACAACCTGCCCAAGTTCGACGAGCCTGCCCAGCGTTACTGCCCGGCTGGCGTTTACGAAGTGGTTGAAGCCGATGACGGTAGCGGCAAGCGGTTCCAGATCAACGCCCAGAACTGCGTCCACTGCAAGACCTGCGACATCAAGGACCCGGCCCAGAATATTACCTGGGTGACACCGGAAGGTGGCGGTGGTCCCAACTACCCGAACATGTAATCGTTCGGACAGTGAAAAGGCCGGGGTTCGCTCCGGCCTTTTTTATGGCGTCAACAAACCTTCTCGTAAATACCCTGTCGGCCAGGCCCGTTTCTCAGCCATAAAAAAACGGCCCCGAAGGACCGTTTTTCAGCGTACGCCGCAATCAGTGCACGTGACCGTGCTCCTGCTCTTCGTCGGTGGCCGGACGGGTCTCGATCACTTCCACATCAAAGTGGAGTGTTTCGCCGGCCAGCGGATGGTTGGCATCGATGGTTACGGTTTCATCGCTGACTTCCACCACGCGAACGATCTGGGGGCCGCCCGGAGTCTGTGCCTGAAACTGCATACCCGGCTCAATGGTATCAACACCCTCAAACGCCGAGCGCGGTACGGGCTGGATCAGTTCATCGTTCTTTTCACCATAGCCGTCTGCCGGATCAACAGAGACCTTCAGTTGGTCGCCAGAGTCCTTACCGGACAAGGCACTCTCCAGCCCACCAATAATATTCTGCGCACCTTCAAGGTACGACAGTGGCTCACGACCCTCTACCCGGGAGGAGTCGAGCTCTTCTCCCTGGTCGTTGGTCAGGGTGTAATGAATAGTAACAACACGTGGCTGGGCCATGGTTTCTCCTTGCATGTCGTAAAGACTGTAATTGTATAAATGATGATCGATGATCTTGAACAGTCGGACTGCACAGAGGAACTAACGACCACCTGACCTTTTTCAAGATCGGGCTCGATAACAGGATCTGAGAACCAGTCTAACAAGGGTCAGACCGGGTTTTCTACCGTGTCGCTCCCATTGGTGGAGCCGGAACCTTCGATTTCAACCGTTACTCATGGGAAAAAGTTCCCCACTACTCCAGACCGCCAGACCCTCCCCCGCGGTTTCGGGCATCTCAACCAGCAGGTCGGCAAGTTCGTAATACGCGGCGGTGACCAGTCGCGCTTCCAGGCCGCGACGCACGTGGACTACCGGCCGTGGCGTTCCGTCATTGTCATAGGTTCCCACTTCCAGCGGATGCTCTTTGCCGATGAGCAGCCGCTCACCCACGTTGGTGGTTACCGCCAGCACCTGTTCCTGGCCACTGCCAGCGACTTCCAGGCTGTGAGCCAGCAACGGGGTATCTTCCACTTGGATGCGCCACTTTTCGACCGGGGTCACGAGGTAATATTCACCGTCGTCTTCCCGGCGCAGGATGGTGGAGAACAATCGGATAATGGCGTCGCGCTGGATCCGCTCGCCCTGATGATACCAGTCGCCATCCCGGGTAATGCGGATGTCGATATCGCCGGAAAGGTCGGGGTTCCATTTTTCAATGGGCGGCAGACTGTCCCCGGCGGCGGCAGCCTTGATCTGTTCTTCGAGGCGTTTCGGATCCTGGCTCATGGGCGTCTCCTGACAATCGGTGAATCGGCTGACCCTGGATCAGGGCAGAAACCGGGCCCGCAGCTCGGCGCAACCGGGCCCGGCGACCGGCATTTCAAGGGCCAGCGCCTGACTGGTGACGAACGGCGCCCCCTGGCGCTGGCCATCTACCAGCAGGCTTGTCAGCACGCCGACCAGCGGCATATGGGAAACCAGCAGCCGGGTACCAGATCCTGCCTCGAGCAGCGCGTCCAGACACAGGCCGGGATCGTCATCCGGGGTCAGAAACGGTTTTTCGATGACCGGGCAGTTGAGCAGCTCCGCTGCGATGGCAGCGGTCTGCCGGGCGCGCACCAGAGTGCTGCACCAGATCTCTTCCGGCCGCCATGGAGAATCTGCAATCTGCCGAACCACACTGTCGGTCGCCACGCGGCCAGCGCCGGTGAGCTCACGCTGCTCATCCTGTTGATGCCAGCCCGCTTCGCCGTGTCGCATTATCAGCAGTTTCATGCCTCAGCCCTGCCCTGCAAGGGTTCTCGGTAGAATGAATTCCACGTCGGAGTTCTGCACCGCGGTCATCAGGCCGCTAATGACGGCCTTGATGGAAGCGCCTCCATAGAGGATGTCATACAGGCCTCGCACCAGGGGCATGTAGATACCCACGTCCTCGGCTTTCTCCTTGACCAGTAACAGAGTATGGATGCCTTCCGCCACCTGGCCAAGTTCGGCCACGGCATCTTCCAGCCGGGCACCTTTACCTACAGCATAGCCCACCCGGAAATTACGGCTTTTGGACGAAGTACAGGTCACCACCAAATCACCAATACCCGACAGCCCCATAAAGGTCATTGGATTGGCGCCAAGACTTACGGCAAAGCGGCTCATCTCTGCAAGGCTTCGGGTCAGCAGCATGGCCTGGGCATTCTCGCCCAGGTCCAGCGCGGCACCCATGCCAGATACGATGGCGTAGATGTTTTTTAGGGCCCCTGCCAGCTCAACACCATAGATGTCGATATTGGCGTAGACCCGGAAATATTCACACCCGAGCAGATCCTGTACGGTGCGACGTACATCCGGATCCTTGGCAGCGATAACGGTGGCGGTGAGCTCCCGATTTACGATCTCCGCCGCCAGGTTCGGTCCGCTCAGCACGCCGATACGGGTACGGGGAATTTCCTCCTGCAGAATTTCACTCATCAGGCGGAAACCTTCCCGCTCGATACCCTTGGTCAGGCTGATCACGATCTGCTGGGGGTGAAAGGCGGCTGCGTGTTGATGGATGACGTCCCGGAAGGCTTTGCTGGGAATGGCGACAAACACGATTTCAGCGTTTGTCACGCACGCCGCGAAATCCGTCGTGGGCAGCAGGTCGCCCTCAATGCGCACATCGGGCATATACCGGCTGTTGGTGCGGTGCTCGCTCAACTCCCGGACCTGGCCCTCATCCCGCATCCAGAAGTGAACGCGATGACCGTTTTCACAGAGAACCTTGGCCATGGCCGTGCCAAAGCTTCCGCCACCAAGAACGGCAACGTCCCGTGACGGGCGAGTGTTGTCAGAAGGGAATAGCGGCGAGTGCCCGTTAGCGGGCCGTGTAGTCTCAGACATAGTGCTTCCGTATCGGCCCTGTTGTGCGTGGGGTTTGGCCCCAAGATGTTGCTGAAGTCAGCCTGTGTCCTCACACTCCAGGGCACGCACCAGGTTGCGGAATTCTTCCCGGTTACGGCTGTTCAGGCCCATCAGTACACGGTGGGCGTCCAGTACCTTGTCCCGCACCTCTTGCTCGCTGGCACGAAGCACGGGGATTTCTTCGAGTTCTTCTATACGCGAGGCGGGCTCGCGCACAATAATGAAAATCCGGTCGAAACCCATGGATGCGATAATACGGGTAATGTCCGGATTGGTAGAGATCAGCGTAGGCAGAAGCCGGCTCTGTTTCCGGGCGGCCATGGCAATCTTGGCCAGTAGCCCTAGGGTAGTGCTGTCGATGACCTCGGTTTCAGTCAGATCGATAACCACCGTTTTAAACGCCGGATCGGAGGTAATGGACTCCACCAGATTATCCAGCGTCGAGCACAGGTTGAGGCGAATTTCCCCAATGAACTTCAGGACGTAGATCCCCTGCTTTTCAGCTTGCAGAATCTTGTAGCCAGCCATGTATTCTACTGCCAGTCGTTCGACAAAACGGAAACGCCAGATGACTCTGTCATCCGGCACCCGCCGGCTTCCCGGCATCAGTGACCGATACACGTTGCGAACTGGTATCGGTCAACCGAATATCACTCACCGACACAATTGCAATATCGTCCGGCAGCTCCGCCTTGCTATCAAGGTGCAGAGCCTCATTCAATGATGCGATAGTGTGACGGCCTCCTGATACGAGTTCAAGTAGCTGCTGTTCCTTTTTGGCCAGGTTCGCGGCGTCCAGCACTTCCAGTATGCCATCGGAAAACAACAGCAGCTGAAACGGCTCCGGCAGATCGAGCTGGTACTCCTCCCACTCGGGATCATCGAACAGGCCTACCGCCAGCCCGGAGCCCTCCAGGAAACGGGCCTCACCGTTTTCGTAGGCAATGACCGGCATGGGAAAATGTCCGCCGACGGCATAACGTAACCGGCGCTTCGACGCCGACATGATGCCAACAAAAACCGTCGCGTGTTTGCCCAGCCCTGTATCCATCAGTTCATTGTTGATGCGCGCCAGGAAACGGGCGGGATAGAGAATATCGTCGGAGGATCGGCGCCGGAGGTTGCGCTGCAGGCGGTTGGTCAGGTTTTTGAGCAGCACGGTCACAAATGCCGAGCTGGCGCCATGGCCGGATACGTCGGCGATGTAGATCAGGGTTTCGTCCTCGGAAATGCGGAAATAATCGAGGAAATCTCCGCTGAGGAACAGCGATGGCTTGATCAGGTGGTCAATGGCGAGACCATTGAGGATGACCTGGTGATCCGGCAGCATCCTCATCTGCACCTTGCGCCCGGCCCGCTGGTCTGCCCGCAGCTCGGAAATGCCCGCCCGCAGATCCGTATTGGCTTCTTCCAGTTCCTGCCGGTACTGTTGGTTGAGACGGTGAACCCGCACCCGGTCAAACAGCCGCCGCAAAACATCTTCCACCACGGACTTGTCCGCCAGCGGCTTGAGGATAAAGTCAGATGCGCCAGCGCGCAGGGCCTCAATCACCTCCCCGGCCCCGGACACCTGGGAGCAGGCCACCAGCGGCATAAAGTCGCCATCGTCTTTAAAGCAGGCAATCAGTTCCGTTATGGTCGGAGGTGGCAGGTCGGCAAAGATGACGTCGGGCGGTTGCGCTTCGAACAGTCGCCGGGCCTCTGCGATGCTGGCGTAACCATGCACATAGAAGCCCCGTGAGACCAGGTACCGGTCCAGATCGTTTCTGGCAGTTTCATCAGGGTCGATAATCAGTATGCGCTCGCTGCGCGCTGTCATGCTCGGGCCTTAAATATCCGGGGCTGGTTCTGGATAAGCCACTGCTTATACCAGGTATTCTGGCACGGTGGTGTGATATAACAAGTGCCGTACATCCATCCTGCGAGGTTGTCCTATGCGCAAGGCGGTCAATGACCTTCTCGGAGCCTATGACAAGATTATTATGGATCCGGTTCACGGCGGCATTCCTCTTTACCGCCACGAGATCCAGGTCATCGACCACCCGCTGTTCCAGCGGCTTCGCAATATCTGCCAGAACGACATTCTGAGCCTGGTATTTCCCGGCGCGACCCATTCCCGCTTTCTGCACAGCGTCGGGGTCATGCATGTGGGCGGCCGCATGTTCCGCGCGATGATAGACGCCTATTTGCGGGAGCGACAACTGAGCGAGCAGGTGGACCTTACCCTGAGCCAGCTGGACGCCATCGACTATCTGGCCAAGACCATCCGCCTGGGCTGCCTGCTCCATGACAGTGGCCACTCCAGTTTTTCCCACCAGTTCACCCAGGCCCGCCGTATTCACGACCTGATGGCCCTGCCCGGCCGGTTTGAGCAGCTGTGGGAAGGCGCAGATTACCGGGCCTATTTCCCGGAACCCCCGGCAGAGCTCGAACACGAACATTACTCCGTAAGGGTCGCCCATGACATCCTGACCAGCGTTGACCTGGAGTCCGCCGGTCTTTATGTGCAGGACATCATGGGCATCATGGAAACCACACAGGTCACCCCCAGCGAGGCATTTTCCCGTCACGCCCACACCTTCTGGCAGTTTATCGCCGGTGAGGATTCCGAAGCCGGCCGGCTGGGGCGCGCCGATATTCCGGCGCTGGTGATGAATATGCTGTCGTCCATTGTGTCGGGAGAAATCGACGCAGACCGGGCCGACTATATGCTCCGGGATGGATTCCACTCCTCGGTCACCATCGGCGGATTCAACCTGGACCACCTGTTGAGTAACCTCCGCTTTGGCTGGGACAGCCGTACCCCCTGGCTGGGTCTCGCCATTACCCACAAGGGCCTGGGAGCGCTGGAAGATTTCGTCTACAGCCGCCACCAGATGTATCGCAAGGTCTACGCCCATAAGACAGCGCTGGGTTTTGACTGGCTACTGCGTGAAGCGATCAACGAAGCGCTGGAAGATCCGGACATTTTCGAATGGGTAAACACCTGCCTCAGCGATATGCGGTACTTTGCCGATCTGACGGACAGTTTCTTCTGGGAAGCTTTCCGCCGCATCGCCCGTCAGCGCCCTGCCAGTTATTCACGATGCATCGTCGACCGCATCAAACTACGGCACCTGGACACCCGGGAAAACCTCAGTGCGGCAGAGATTGGCGCGCACCGTCATTGGCTGGCGCGGGAGCTGCAACTGCCCCCTGCGGAAGTGGTGACCTGCACCATGCGGGCGAAGTTCTCCCGTATCGGAGAGGGTTTTGACGGCATCCAGGTGCTGGTCCGGGACCCGGTAAGTCGCCGTCGCAGCCTGCGACGAATCACCCAGGTGAGTGCCTTTTTCAGCAAGTTTGACGACGGCACCATTACCCACTTTTATCAGCGGCCCCAGGGAGTGCCAGCCCCGGCAGCAGTGGAGCCCTGATCAGCCTCCGCGAGGCACCCGCCCCTCGGAAATCAGCCGGCTGGCCAGGCCGTCAGCACTGTTAAAGGCGCCTTCGACCCGGCCGCCATCCAGCCAGTCGCCGATAATGGCGATGCCGGAATCCGGAAACCAGAGGTGGCCGGTCCCCGTGCTCGCTTTGGCACGGGCATACAGCCAGCGATGTACCTGTACTTCCGCTGGCACAGCGGTAATCTCGCCTACCCGCCGCAGCTCCTGCACCAGCTGCGCGGCTACCTGTTGTGGACCAGCGCAAGCGTGGTCATCCGACCAATCCGGGTCGCCATGCAGGACCCACCACTCACCCGAGCCCTGCCGCCCCGGCTTGCTGGAATCGTTGGCAGCCCAGTTAAGCAGCGACTGATTTGGCATCACGGCCTCAAAGTCGGCACCCGCGCCCTCGGGAAAATGAGCCATCACCGTCCAGCACGCCTGCATCCGGCTCGCCCGAAGGCGGTGGTCTTCCGCGAGAACCCGGGCGTCGCCCTGGCGGAGCAACTCCATGGACTGAACCGGCGGCGCAGTCAGTATCACGGCATCGAACCCGTCGTAGCGACCGCCTTCGGTATCGGTCAGTGCCCAGCAGCCATTGTCGCTGCGCCACAGACCCTCGATCTGCACACCGTTGCGCAGGCTAAGTCCACGGGCCAGGGCCCGGGTGATGGCGGACATTCGTGGAATGCCAACATAGCGCTCAGCGGGCCGCATCATTTCCCATTGCCCGTCCGTATTCTGATACTGGAAACGGCCATGCCACAGGCCCCAGCAGTCCTCACCCGCCTGCCGGACAAGAAAGTCACGAAAAGCCGGGTTGCGGATGGTGAAGTACTGCGCGCCGATATCGATAGCGCCCTGGCAGGTGCTCTCCAGCCGTGTTGACGCCATGCGCCCGCCGGGACCGCGCCCCTTCTCAAACA
>CAYMQO010000006.1:0-24142 GCA_964392405.1 uncultured Marinobacter sp. | reverse complement strand
GTGCGGCGATACGCTGCTCGGTCAACAGACTTTCCTTCAGGGACTGAACCCGGGCTGCCTGCCGGCGATAATCCGGATGCCGGGCGCCGTAGCGGTTGGACATATCGTTCAGCTCCGCCTCGGCTTCGGCCAGCTGGGCGCGAAGGCTCTGGATCGCAGGGTTATCAGGCAGCACCACAGCGTCATTGCCCGAGCCCTGACGCAACTGGTCCTGGGTACTCTGGTCCTGGGCATCAACCAGCCGTGACGACAGCTCCGCCAGACGGGCATTCTCCAGGTCGAGCTGTTCGTTCAGGCCAACGATGCCATGTTCCCGCTGGAAGGAGGACAGCCGTCCCCGTGAGTCACGGAGGTTGTCCCGCAGCAGCTTGAGCTGCTCCTGGTACCAGGCGGAAAAGCGGCGGGCCGGATCTGTGCGCAGTTCGATGCTGACGTCGATATAAGCGATGGCCAGACTATTCACAACGCCAGCGGCCAGTGCCGGGTCCTCGCCTGCCAGCGAGATTCTCATCACGTTGTTGCCCTTCTCGGTGCCGACACTGAGATTCCGGCGCACATGACGCGCCAGCCAGGCGGCAGGGCGAGCCTCGCCCTCACCTTCGAAATCTTCCTGGGCCCGTGCGTCCACCATGGCACGGACCTCTTCGGGCAGGTAATCATAAACGCGCTCAGCCACTTTGCGGCTGCGCACGATTTCCGCCTGGGTCTCGATGTAGCCGGAACGGGCGGGCGCCAGCTGACCGGTCATCCTGTCCTGCACCTGGCCTTCCATGATGAGTTCCGTGGAAGCAACGTAGGTTCGGGGCAGCAACAGCGACACCACGGCCATTACGCCTACGCAGATCACCACCAGCGCCGCCGTAATCCACCACCGGGCCAGCAGGATTCTCAAAACACTGCTCAGGCTCATGCCATTCTCCCTGGAAGCGAAATCAGAACAGGCTTTCCTTCACGAACAGGACGTCACCGTCGCGGATCGGATCCGACATATCCACTTTCAGCGTTTTAACCGTTCCGTCCGGCTGCTTGCGATACAGAACCACGCCTCGGGTACTGGCCCGGGGGTTAAAGCCACCACTGACTGAAAGCGCCTGCATGACGTTCAGTGGCCGATCTATAGTATAGGTGCCAGGCTTCTGGACCTGACCGTGGATGTAGAATTGCTCGGCCTTGGGAACAAACAGCGTATCGCCGTTGCGAACCCGGACCGGCTGTGCGTCGGTGGCTTTCTGGTCGAGCAGTTCAGACAGGTAATATTGCTGACGGACCTGCTGGCCATCCTCGCCATCACGGATCAGCACCAGTCGCTCACCACCGCCAGAATTAATGCCTCCCGCCAGCGCAAGAACTTCCGTCAGGGTTGTCGGGCCCTCCAGCGCAATCCGGCCGGGCTGATTGACGTGCCCAAGGACCGAAATGGTATTGCTGCGATATTCCTGGACCACAACGTTCACGTTGGCATTGCGGAGATAACCTTCGTTTTCAAGCCGGGATTCCAGCAGCCGGCTCACCTCGGGAGGCGTCATGCCGCGAACATCCACCCGACCGATCAGGGCCATCGTAATTGTGCCGTCAGCAGCGACTTCCGTATCGGTATTCATGTCTTCCTGACCATAAACCGAAATGCTGACCCGGTCGCCGACGCCGATCTGATAGGCGTCTGCATCCTGTTGCGCAGAGGCGGTGCCAGCGGCGAAGAGAGTCATCAGCAGCAGAACAACTGTATTACGGAGAGTATGGCTCTTTATCATCCCAATCCATCCCTTGTTGGAGCGTAAGCATGTCAGGAAAGCCGCAGCCCTGCCTGAACAATCCATGCAAATGCCAGGCCTTTGAGAGCAGCACCTGGGCGAAGGCTCGTCGATTTCGTTCCTGCGTCCGGAAAGCGCTGTCTGCCAAGGCTCCGGCGCGACGATTCGATGGGTATTATGCGCACCTCTCCTGCCCGCCATCAACGTGTCGCAACATGCGATATATAGCAATTTATCGGTGGTAACCAATTGTTTCCACAGGCATTTAGAGACTAACAACTTAACATGACAGTGAGGTTATGAGATCGTCATCACAGGCTGATCCGTTCCATGGTAACGCAGTGACGAAAAGCCCCAGGCAGATGCCGGCGAAGTTACCCTCGCGACCGCTCTTGCCGCTGACTCCGACCGGGCAGTTTCCCGGCCTGGAGCTTATCTGTAGTTGTACTAATGGGAGTGTTGGGAGTGTGGATCCCGGGAATGATCTGACGAGTGACCGGAGGAATGATGGGAATGGTCGTCATGCCCAGATAGCTCGTCCCGTGGCCGCACCTGAAGCTGTACTTCCAGGTTCTCCTGGCCGTCGAATTCCAATGTCAGCGGTACTTTCTCCCCTTCTTTCAGGGGGCTGTTAAGGGACTCCAGCATCAGATGGAAGCTCTGGGGCCGGAGCTCTACCGAGCCTCCCGATGGGATGATAAGTCCATCCGGCAGCGGCCGCATGGTCATCAGGCCATCGTTCTCAACAGTCTCATGTATGGACACCCGGTCGGCTACCGGGGTCTCACCAGCGGTAAGCGTGACGGCGTCGCTGCCATGGTTATAGATCGTCATGTAGCCCACACCTACCGGAGTGCCCGGCGGGGTCGGCCGTGACCATGGTGCGTCCACGGTAATGTGCCCGGCCTGATACTGCCCGGCCAGCGCCGGCCCTGCGAGCAAGGTTAACGTCAATATCAGCGGAGAGAACAGTCTGGGTTTCATGGCACGGTTCCACTTGGTTGATGTTATCTGACCATCAGTTTTTCCCGGGTTCGGGTAAAACTCAACCCCGAACTGTGCGGTATATTGCCACGCCTCCGGGCATCTGCCCCAGAACCGTGCAGTCACCCGCCGTTCACGCCAGCAGGTTGTTATACTTTGCTTCAGGTCAATGGCCCGACGGCCGCGGGTTTGCGGATCCCGTCCCGAAAGGCGAAACTAACTGTTTTATGTTAACCGCAACAGCAGCACACAGCAGTGCTCCACAGTATTCTTCAGTACGGTGGTACTCTCTGCCCAGAACAGGATCACACCATGTCCAGACAGATTCCCCAGGTCGACCCCGACGGGTTACTGGAATACTCGGTGGTTTTTAATGACCGCTCCCTGAACCATATGTCTGCCGTGTTTCAGCAGGTGATGCAGGATATTTCCGGTACCCTCAAACGCGCATACAACGCTCCGGCTCCTGTGGTTGTGCCGGGGGGTGGCAGCTACGGCATGGAGGCGGTAGCCCGCCAGTTCGCCCAGGACCAGCATTGCCTGGTCATTCGCAACGGCTGGTTCAGTTATCGCTGGACGCAGATCTTTGAAATGGGCCGGATTCCGGCTTCCGTGACGGTTCTCAAGGCGCAGCCTGTCTCTTCGGATGCCCAGGCCGCCTACGCGCCGCCGCCTGTGGACGAGGTGGTGCAGAAGATCCTCGACGAAAAGCCAGCGGTGGTATTTGCGCCTCATGTTGAGACAGCGTCGGGCATGATTCTTCCCGATGACTATCTGAAGGCGGTCGGCGATGCTGTAACCCGCACCGGCGGCCTGTTTGTGCTGGACTGCGTCGCCTCCGGGGCCATCTGGGTAGATATGAAGGCCTGCGGTGTCGACGTCATCATCAGCGCGCCGCAAAAAGGCTGGAGCTCATCCCCCTGTGCGGCCCTGATCGCCCTGAGCGACCGGGCCGCTGAACAGCTTGAGCACACCACCAGCAGCAGTTTTGCCGCGGATCTTAAAAAGTGGCGCAACATCATGCAGGCCTATGAGGACGGTACCCACGCCTACCACGCTACCGTACCCACCGACACCCTGGCCGTGCTGCGGGATGCCATGGCGGAAACCGAAAAAGTCGGGTTTGATGTGATCAAGGAGCGCCAGTGGACGTTGGGCCGACAGGTCCGGGCACTGTTCGCCGATGCGGGTTTCCGAAGCGTGGCGGCAGAAGGTTATGAAGCCCCGGGTGTGGTGGTGCTGCATACCAGGAACGCCGACATTCACAATACGCGTCTGTTCCGGGAACAGGGCATTCAGACCGCTGCTGGGGTTCCGCTCATGTGTGACGAATCGGATGAGTTCATGACCTTCCGGATGGGCCTGTTCGGGCTGGAAAAGCTGAACAATATCGAACGCACGGTGGACAATCTGCGTCAGGCCCTTGGGGCCATCGGTAAAGAGGCCTACTAGGCATCTCAGGCCCGGCCATTACGATGTCCGGGCCAGCATCGCTAACTGACAGCGCGGGCGACTGCCTCTTCCTATTAACCGTACGGACCCGGCAGTTACTGCCCGGGCATCCGCCCCGTACGCTCCAGCCGACGAGTCACCATGGCTCGGTAGGCTCGGGACAATAGCGGTCGGATCACCGGCAAGCCTATTATCCAGGCGGCAGGCTTCAGAACCGGAACCCGGGACATCAGCAGAATGTAGGCGTCGAGTTCCCGGTGGACCTGCCCTGTGGCGTCCTGCACATGAAGCTCCTGGATCGCCAGGTCCGGATCAATGCCCTGTGCCTGCAGCTCGTCATCCCGTCCGGTGATGTCCACCCATTGCACCCGGTCGCCGGCACGACCAGCCAGCTTTTCATACTGACGCCGGTCACGGATACAGCTCGGACAGGAGCCGTCATAGAAAACCCTGAGTGTGTCACTACGTTCCGACATAACGCTTCCTCCATCACTGCCACCTTGAGCGGAACCACGCCAGTCCACCAGGTGGAAGCCTACTTCCTGAAGAGGCGCGGGTTGCGCGTAACAAACTCGTTGATCCACCGCTCCAGAAAAGATTCTTTACCAGGGTTGCGCAGGTAACGCCAGCCCAGCAGGGAAATGAACAGAGCGCCCAGCGCGTCCACGATCAGGTCCCACATGGTATCGGTAAGGCCGGAGGGGTCGCCAAGCATGGGTTTCTGCATATTAGTGCCGAAGATCGAATCCATCGCAAACTCAAAGATTTCCCACAGAGCCCCGACCCCGAGCGCAAACATGAAAGCAAAGAAGGCAACGAAACCGGGTTTGAGATGAAACTCCAGCCGCTCCACTTCGTTAAGGATGTGGACCAGCAGGAAGCCCAGAATGCCCAGCAGTACTCCGGAACTGGTATGGAGCATGATGTCCCACCACCAGAACCGCGCGTAGTAATCCCTCACCTCCCCCAGAAACAGTGAGCCAAAAACGAAACCAATGGCCAGCAGTTGCAGCTCAGGCGGGATGTGAATGCGGAACCGGCGCTCCAGCAATACCGGCAGGAAGGTCACCAGAATGATCATCGCGGTAAAAAAGGCCGTAAACCAGCGACCGGCCCAGATGGCGACCAACACTTCCAGTAACAAAATGGACTGAAGAAAGAAGGTAATACGCTGATGGGTAATTTTTAGAGGCACTACTCCATCCTACTCCGACTGTTCAGATCATAAGGCTCGTGGAGCGGTGGCAGACGCTCCCGGCACGCAAGGCGCTCATGGGGTGGAAGCCTATCACACTCCCGGATCCGGCTGGCATAATCGCCATCCGTTGGGGGTGCCGTGGCGCAGCCCGTAAAGGCTCCGATCAATGCGCCAGTTATCAGCAACCGACCGATCATAGGGTCAGCAGGAAGCCAACGGTAACCGCCAGCAGGAGCATCAGGAACCAGCGGGCGTAGAACTCGCCAGCGTCCACTTCGGCGGGAATTCTCTGGCCACCCTCAAGCGCGGCACCTTCGTATTCCGTGATCAGGCGTCGCGCTTCCAGATAATCTTCGTCATCCACTTGCACGTTTGTCAGGCCGGCGGCACCTATTTCTCCCAGTCCTCCCTGAAGATAGTGGCCGCCGACATGGGCACTGATGCCATGTGCTCCCAGCAATCCGGCGATGATATGGGCCTCGGTCAGATCCCGGGCATTGTAGGCAATCTGCATGATCCGCCTCCCCGTCTGGGTACGGAACGTCCGAGCGGCTGTCCGCCCGGGGCTCACCTTCAGTGTAGCCAGTGGAATCAGGGTGTGCTCTGGATTTAACTTACTGTCATACCCACGCGGCCGGACCTGGTGACAGAAGTCGAGTGTAAAGACTCCGCAAAAGTCAGCGGGGAAACCTGACAGACTCTGACTCTGCAGGTAAAGTCCTATTAACAGAAACCAGACGGAAAATGGCCCCATGCCTGATTATCATCAGGGACCACTCAAAGCGGTCTCTCGCCCCCTGGGCAACCTTGTCATGCTGGCGCTGATGCTGCTGATGGTGGTGGGCTGTGCCTCATCGCCCAATGTCCCTGAGCGACAACGCTCATCCGCTGTGGTCTATGGCGCTCCGGCGGCCAAAGATGATGTTCGGGTCAGCCGCCTGCAGCAGGTGTACGACCGTTACGAGGGCACGCCCTACCGCTATGGCGGCACGACGGCGCGGGGGTTTGACTGCTCCGGCTTTATCGGACGGGCCTATCAGGAAGCCTTTGGCATGGAGTTGCCACGTACTACGACAGCCCTGCTCAACCAGGGTACACCGATATCGCCACGGGAACTTGAGCCCGGCGACCTGGTATTCTTTGAGATCCGTGGCAAGGAGCAGCATGCTGGCATCTTCATCGGTGGCGATGATTTTATCCATGCCTCCACCTCCGTCGGCGTTACCCGGTCCTCGCTGAATGGCTATTACTGGCGGGATCGTTTCACCCAGGCCCGGCGGCTCGATTAAGACCGAACAGTTGGGGATAGCGGCGCAGGATGAAAATCACCACCAGGTCATAAACTGCGTGCCAGACCATCACCAGTTGGATGCTGTCAGTGATGGCGTAGGCCACACCGAAGACCATTCCCAGGGCCGCTGCCACCGTGAAATAAGCCCGGGACAGGGCATGGGCAAGCCCGAATATCACCCCGCCAGCCAGTATTCCCACCACGCGGCCAAGGTATTCACTGACCCAGCCCTGGATCACCCCCCGGAACAACAGTTCCTCACCGACCCCAGCCAATACCGCCAGACCGATCAATACCGGCCAGGACTGAGAGCGGACGAACCAGTGCAGGTCCTGAAGATGCTTCTGCAGGGTGTCTGACGACAGCAGATCCGTCAGGGACAGCAGTAACAGCGCGCCATAGGTCAGCACGCCCGCAGCCGTGCCCCAGGCAAGATACGCCGGCACGGTCAGACCGTCCGTTGCCACCGGAATATCGAACAACCACAGGAGAATCAGCCCTAATACAACGATCCCGGCCTGGAAAGCCAGACCCAGCAAGGAACGTCTGCGCTGAGTACGTCTGGTCATAAAGTCGTTAACCCTTTATATGAGAGAACCTCTAGGTGAAAAGCCCTGCGCCACATTCCGGGCGCTGGTTTTGCTACACTCTGGGCTCACCTGTGAGAGGGCCTATGGCGACGCTGATACAGCTATCCAATGCGGTAGCGCTGACAGACCGTGAAGTGGAGATTAGCCAGATTCGCGCCCAGGGCGCGGGTGGCCAGAATGTGAACAAGGTAGCGAGTGCGGTTCACCTGCGCTTTGATATCCATCGCTCTTCCCTGCCGCCCTTCTACAAGGAACGGTTGCTGGCCCTGAACGATCATCGTCTTACCCGGGACGGGGTCATTGTTATCAAGGCCCAGTCATTCCGTACCTACGAGCAGAACCGGCAGGATGCGCTGGATCGGCTGGAAGAACTGATCCGCGATGCCATCAAGGTTCAGAAAGCCCGTCGCCCTACACGCCCCTCCCGGTCATCCCAGCGAAAGCGGGTGGATCAGAAAACCCAGCGGGGAAGAACCAAGGCGCTCCGGGGCAAAGTGATGTGATCTGGCTGATGTCCGGTCACTAACGTAACTGTGAGTCTTTACTCCCGCGCCGGTTATACAGGCTGAAATCGGCCTGCTCCCGGTCCCGCTCACTCTGGCATATGACACAGAAACGTACTCCTGGCAGCGCCTCACGACGGGCCTCAGGTATGGGGGCATCACATCCTTCACAATGGGTCAGGCTCTCCCCCTGGGGCAGACTCGCCCGGGCCCGCTCCAGTGCATCCTCCACCGTACTGTCAATCTGTTCCTGTACGGCCCCGTCTTTTGACCAGCCACCGGCCATTTCAGCTTCCCTCCTTCTCCGGGGGCATCACTACCCATTCCGGATCCTCGAACTCCCCGATGGGAGTAATCTCAACAAAGGGTGCGGCACTGTGAATGATACGGGCAACGTCCGGGTTGTGCTGTCCTTCCATGGCGTCCCGCTGTGCCTTGCTGTCCCAGCTGGCGATGGCAATAAGGGCGTCCGGATCACCGATCTTGCGGTGCAGTTCCGTTCCCCTGGCGCCCGGGGCCTGCTGGATCAGCTCACTGGCCTTTACCCAGGCATCGGCGTATTCCTCGGCGGTATGCCCTTCCTTTACGCGAACCTCAAAAATAAACTTCACAAGGCCTCCCTCTCAGCTATCCGGCTCACCAGTCAGGTACACTCCTGAGAATAGTGCGTGGCTTGTGCACTGTAAAACTGCACGCCGCGTCGCACCGAGCTCGTCCGGGAGCCTGGAGTCAGGGTTAATCCGGCACTACCCGTATTAATCTGCCATCTGGGCTGTCAGTCAGCAAATAAAGCGCGCCATCGGGCCCGGTGCGCACGTCCCGGATCCGCTCATTGAGTTCCGTAAACAGTTTTTCCACTTCCGTTGCGGTATCACCGGTCCATACGACCCGGTGCACCGCGCGGGTGACCAGACCGCCGACCAATAGAGTCCCCTGCCACGAGGGGAAGAGTTCACCGGTATAAAGCGCCATCCCGGACGGCGCGATGGAAGGTGTCCAGTGGAGCAGGGGCTGTTCTATGCCGGGGTATCGGGTAAATGGCGTAACCCGGGCCCAGGTATAGTCGAGACCATGGGTGGCCAACGGCCAGCCGTAGTTGGCGCCAGGCACAATGCGGTTGATCTCATCCCCGCCCCGGGCCCCGTGCTCATGGATGAGGATAGTGCCGCTGTCAGGATCAACAACCAGACCCTGTACATTGCGGTGCCCGTAACTGAAGATTTCGGGCAGTCCCAGGGGGCTGTCAACGAAAGGATTGTCGGTCGGTACGGACCCATCCTGATTCAGCCGTACGATCTTACCATTGTGGCTGTCCAGGCGCTGGGCTTGCTCCCCGTAGTCAAAGCCATCGCCCAGGGTCAGCCCGTGCAGCGCCAGCAGGTTAACCTGGCTCTGGACAATGGAACCCAGCGCGCCACCCACCACAAGGGCAACAACAAACGCCAGCAGGAGCCTGGTCAAAACGTGTTTGATCGTAAAGGCCTCGCGGTTAACAGACACATCAATATCAGGTCGGATGCGTAAATATACCCACCATTGAAAATAACAGTAGCTTTTACTGGCGAAGATGCGTAGATTGAGTCCTGTAGGAAAGAGTTAGCACAGCAGTTCATCAATAAGACGCCCTGTCGGTATTCGTAGTGTACGTCCTGTTTTTGATCCCGCGCGTTTCTTGTTTCCATACAAAAGCTGACCCGGCCACTCATGGACCTGGCAGCAGATTACTCAGATAGAATTCAGGATATTAAAAGATATGTCTACAGTTACCGGTACCGTCAAGTTCTTCAACGAAGCCAAAGGCTTTGGCTTTATCACCCGTGAGGGTGGTCCGGACGTGTTCGTTCACTTCAGCGCTATTCAGGGCAACGGTTTCAAGACTCTGGCAGAAGGCCAGCAGGTCGAGTTCACCGTTACCCAGGGCCAGAAAGGTCCCCAGGCGGAAAACGTTGTTGCACTGTAATTAACAGGCACAACCATAAAAGGCAGCTTCGGCTGCCTTTTTTATTGCCCGCATTCTGGCCCGCGCCACCGGTCTAGGCAAAGTAGTGCCTCAGGATGGCCAGGATCATGACCGCCGCCATTAAAGGAATGATCCACCGGGAGATGCGGCGCTCGTCGATCCCATCCCCTTTTGACGCGTGCTTTTCCAGCAGCGGCACCAGTACGAACAGGACGGCGAAGAGTACCACCAGGATAATAAACAGGGTTGTCATGACGTTAACTATGTCCTTGTGCTGGTAAGGTTTCAAGCCAAAGGCGCGGTCACCCCCGGTCCAGTCTCGCCACTGCATCCCGTGAGGCCTGCTCACGCAGCTCGCCGTGGAGCTCCTTCAGTTTCCCGTTGTGCATCTCCAGCAGGCGGTCCGCCCTTTCGAAATAGTGGTCGTCGTGGCTTATGGCAAATACCGTAACACCCATCTGCTGAATACGGGGCAACAGCTCCCGATAAAACGTCCGTCGGAACTGGGGATCCTGGTCGGCGGCCCACTCATCCAGCAGCAGGAAGTCCCGCTGCTCGGCGATGGCCACCAGCATCGCAAGGCGTTTGCGCTGACCCTGTGACAGGCGGGGGTTGGTAACACGATCTCCGTCAAATACCAGTTTGCCTCTCATCTGCAGTTCATCAAGCCAGGTTTCCACCAGGCGGCTATCCGGGGGCTTGCCGTCCGGACCCAGCAACTGATCAAACAGATGGAAGTCAGTGAATACGGTTGAAAATCGCTGCCGAAACCCGGCCCAATCGTCGTCGGTGGCCAGCGCCTTACCGTCCACAAGAATCTCGCCGGAAGCCGGCCGGTAAAGCCCGGTCAGTAGCCGTGCCAGGGTGGACTTGCCACTGCCGTTACCACCAATCAGGAAAACGAGTTCGCCCCGTGTCAGGGTGAGATTAATGGGTCCCACCGTGAATCCCCTGCCCTGCGGGTCCGGGTACTGATAGGTCACATTCCTGAGTTCGATGGTCTGCCACTTCGGGAACTGCGACAGCTCCCCAAAATCCGTCCGGTACTCCGCCAGCTGCAGTGTCACCAGCTTACGGAATGCGACCTGTGCGTTCAGCAATGTTGGCAATGCGCCGACCGCCTGAATCAACGGGGTTCGCAGGAACAGCAGGGTCAGCGAGTAGGTGGCGGCAACGTTGGTATTGGCCCAGCCCAGGCCATTGGCCAGGAAAAACGCAACACCAATGGCTCCCAGCATCATGATGTTGGACCAGTTTACCGCCGACAGGTGAAAGGTATCGGAGCGGATGATATGCCGGCGATAGGAGCGGGCGTGGCGATCATAGACACCTTCGAACTGCTGTCGGGCACGGCTGCGGTTGAGGGACAGCTCCTTGTGGCCATCAATAAACGACTCATAGTCCTGGTAGAGGGCGTCTTCCGTCTCACGGATCCGTGC
Source organism: uncultured Marinobacter sp. (assembly GCA_964392405.1). GTDB lineage: Bacteria > Pseudomonadota > Gammaproteobacteria > Pseudomonadales > Oleiphilaceae > Marinobacter. The sequence goes on along the minus strand of CAYMQO010000006.1, from coordinate 12,974 downwards.
CAGATGGCGGTATACATTCTGCACCAGCACCCAGCCCACCAGCATGGTCGCGGCTACCCAGACGGTCGTTACCGCCAGCATGCCCGGTGACAGCCAGCCCAGGTAGAGTATCGCACCCAGGGTGATTACCACGCCCTGCACCAGTTCCGGCAGGCGCACAAACGCAATGGTAATATTGCGCACGTCGGCGGACAGGCTGGCCAGCAGGCCGGAACTGCCGATTCGCTCAAGGGTTTCTGTATCGGTGTCGAGAATCCGCTTGATCAGCCGGCCCCGAAGCTCATAGACAAAATGATGACCCAGCATGGTCAACGCCAGCTGAGCCCCGAGGGTGACAGCCAACAGCAACAGGATCAGCCCCAGAAACACTGGCAGTACCCGCCAGGGCGCTGCCGTGGACTCGATCAACTGCTGGTTGATATAGGCAATCACGCCTATACCGGCGACGGCGCTGAGCAGACTCAGCAGCATAATGATCAGAAAAGGCAGGCGGTACTGGCGGTACACGATGGATAGGAGTTCCATCAACACTTCCTGTGATGTGTCTGGATAAGGCGGCGATTATATAATGATAATCAGTTTTATTCACCGCCTTCCACTTTACCGTCCTGCAGACCACCCTGCCCTGAAGTCGGATTGGTATACCGAACCCAATATGTCGCTCCTGTTTTACTCAGGAAGCACTGAGCGACTCCACCAGAGCTGCCAGAAACCGTGCCGCTTCGCCGCCGGTCGCTGCCCGATGGTCGAAGGTGATCGACAGGGGCAATATCCGCCGGACCGCCGGTTTGCCATCGTAGGGCACGACCTTTTCCCGTAGCCGACCCGCGCCGATGATGGCGACCTGGGGCGGGCTGACAATCGGGTTGGCGTATTGGCCGGTCAGGGTTCCGAAGTTGGACAGGGTTATCGTAGCGCCCTGCATTTCCTGTGGCGGGATCTTGCGGGTCGCCACGGCCTCCCGAAGATTCTGGAGCCCCTGGCGCAGGTCGTCCATGGCACGGTGGTTCACATCCCGGAGCACTGGCACGAAAAGCCCGTCGGGGGTGTCCACGGCAATCCCGATATGCACCTCGTCCAGCAGGCGACGACTCAGGTTATCGCCGTCAAACCAGCAGTTAAGTGCCGGGCAGGCGTCACAGGCATGGGCGATAGCCTGCACCAGACGCATGGTGATATCGGTGCCCCTGGGCCAGTCGTGGATATCCACATCCTCGAAAATGGATACCGGTACCACCTGGGCGTGGGATAACGCCATGTTTTTAGCCATAGTCCGACGTGGGCCGCGCAGGGATTCGGCCTCCCCCAGTTGCTTCTGATGGCTGGCCTGACGGTGCACATCGTCGCTAGTCACCAGCCCGCCGGGGCCGCTGCCCTTGATATTCTCCAGGTTAACACTGAGCCGCTCCGCCAGTGCCCGCACCCCGGGCGTGGCGCGGTTGGCACGGGCCCGCTTGCTGGACGGCGCGGCGCCGATGATGAAGGCGTCCTCGCTCTGATCACTCCCCTGTTCTGACGCCTTGAGCTTACCGACTACCGTACCGCTGTCTTCTCCTTCACCCTCGTAGGCCAACAGGGGTTCCCCGGTGTGGATGATATCGCCGGCGTCGCCGAACAACCGGGCAATAACGCCGGCTTCCGGCGACGGCACTTCCACAATGGCCTTGGCGGTTTCCACACTGACCAGTACCTGGTCCACCTCCACTGTGTCTCCCACCTTGACGTGCCACTCCACAATCTCGGCTTCCGGCAGCCCTTCACCCAGGTCCGGCAGTTTGAAATACTTCATGGTTCCTCCATCCATCGTATTTTCACAGTGCGATCACCTGTTCAACTGCCGCCACGATATCGTCCACACCAGGCAGGTAGTTCTGCTCGTTGCGGTAGTAGGGCATGACCGTGTCATAACCGGTGACCCGGACCACCGGCGCCTGCAGATCCAGAAACGCCCCCTCTGCAATCGACGCGGCAACTTCCGCACCGACACCGCCGTTACGGCAGGCCTCATGTATGATCACCGCCCGGCCCGTTTTGGCGACCGAGCACAGCAGTGTTTCCCGGTCCAGCGGGCTGATGGTGGCCACATCGATAACCTCTGCAGAAACCCCCTGCTCCGCCAGCCGGTCCGCTGCCTGGAGGGTCTCCATTATCGACGCCCCCCAGCTGATCAGCGTGACGTCGTCTCCCTCACGCAGGGTGAAGCAGACATCCAGAGGCAGCGCCTCACCGTTGTCCCTGACAGTTTGCGTGACCGCACGATAAATACGCTTGGGCTCCAGGAAAATCACCGGATCGGGATTGCGTATCGCCGCCAGCAAGAGCCCGTAGGCGCGCTGTGGCGAACTGGGGATGACCACCCGCAAACCGGGGATGTGGGCAAACAGCGCTTCAGTACTTTCGCTATGGTGCTCAGGCGCATGGATACCACCACCGAACGGTGCCCGATAAACCAGCGGACAGTGCAGGCGGCCGCGGGTGCGGTTACGCATCCGGGAAGCATGACTGATGATCTGCTCAAAGCCGGCGTAGATGAAGCCCATGAACTGGAACTCTGCCACCGGCCGCAGGCCCTGGGTGGCCATGCCAATGGTGACGCCAGCAATCAGGTTCTCGGCCAGGGGGGTGTCCATCACCCGCTTGTAGCCGAAACGCTCCTTGAGCCCCACCGTGGCCCGGAACACCCCGCCGTTGGTGGCAATGTCCTCTCCCAGCAGGACCACCGACTCGTCATTCTCCATTTCCCGGGCCAGGGCAAGATTCACGGCTTCCACCAGAGTGACCTTGTGCTCCACTGCGGCGCTGCCATCCTGCCGGCCAACGGTTTCAATCGACGCGTTCATGTTCATGACGCACCTCCTTCCGCCACTCGGGCGAGTCGTTCCCGCTGCCCGGCCAGGGCCTCGGGCAGAGTCTCAAAAAGGTAGTCCAGCATGGCCGTAGGTGGCTCGGAGGCCTTGTCGAGATAAGCCTGGACCGCCTTGTCGACCTTGTCGCGGCACTGGGCCTGCAGCTTCTGCTCCCGGTCCGGGTCCCAGTTGCCGGTCTGGTGAAGATAACTCTGCAGGCGCTTGATACCGTCCCTGTCCCAGGCACGGCGCAGCTCATCGGCGGGACGGTACCGGGTGGCGTCATCAGCGGTTGTATGATCACCCAACCGGTAGGTGACCGCCTCGATAACCGTTGCCCCCTTGTTTCCACGAGCCCGGTCCAGCGCCTGCTCCACCGCCTCGCTCATGGCGAAGTAATCGTTGCCGTCGACCACACGCCCCGGAATGCCCCCGCTAATGGCTTTCTGGGCGATGGTTTCACCACCCGTCTGCAACGCCCGCGGGGTGGAGATGGCCCACTGGTTGTTGGCAACCACAAACACCACCGGCAGGTGCCATGCGCCCGCCAGGTTGATGCTTTCCAGGAAGTCCCCCTTGGAAGTAGCGCCGTCACCCAGGGTGACCAGGACCGCACGCTTCTCATCCCGGATCCGCATGGCGGCGGCAATACCTGCGGCGTGGCAGCACTGGGTGGCGATGGGTACCGAAATGGGCAGGTCCTGCGGACAGCGCTCCCACCCTGCGCTGCCGCGCTCATCGCCGCCCCAGTACAGCAGCATGTTGACCATCGGTACGCCCCGCAACAGCTGGGTCGCCTGGTCCCGGTAGTAGGGAACAAAAACATCGGTGGGCTCCAAGCACTGGCCAATCGCGGTGCCGATTACTTCATGGCCCAGGACTGACGGATAGGTGCCGCACTTGCCAGTCCGCTGGAGAGCGATGATTTTCTGATCCAGGGTGCGGGTGAGCACCATATTGCGGTAAGCATCCAGCAGACGTTCCGTATCACCGGCGAAAGCGGGCAGGTCACCCAGTGGCGCTCCGGTATCGTCCAGATACCGGACATGATCCACCGAGAACTGATAGTGGTCTTTCATCCCCGTCTCCTCACAACGTTTTCCCCTGGAGCTTGTGGCCCTCCGGGCACGTTGGTTTTTGGTGGGTACCCCGTGGATCTCACGGGCGTTGTCTCTATTTTCTAGTTGATGGTTACCGAATGTTCAACAGAAACGAGAAACAGTTCTCGCTACCGACTTCAAACTGAGACGTTTTAAGCTATCGTCTTGTGGGCAGAGGGAAATACGACGAGAATCCGCGGCGGTAGCAAACTACCTGTTGTTTGTCCGGCGCTCCAGCCCTGACATGACAGCCGTTTCCACTGGAATCTGTTTTCAACAGACCCCCCTTCAAACAGGACACAAGGACTTACTCTTATGATCCGAAGATTCCCCCACCGTTTTCTTCTGATAGCCCTTGCGCTTTTGTCTCTGTCAGCCCATGGGCTGGAGCTTGGCGACCCGGTTCAGGTACTGACCGGTAATGATGGTGTTACGGCTACGCTGGCGCCTACAGCGAAAGGTGACCAGGCGCTGATCAAAGTCACCGGTGTCGACCATGCACTGGATGGCGTGGTGCTGCTTGCAAATATTGAGCAGCGTCCTAACGATGAGCGCGCCTATCGCAGCGAACTGGACGGCAAGATGCGCACGCTGGTGCTTTTCGCACGTTCGTACTGGGCTTCCACGGACTACACCGTCTACATTCCTGGTCGCGAAGAGCCCTACGCTCTGGCGGTGGATGAGACCCGGAGCAAGTCCGTAGACAAGGCTGCTCTGGTAGCGGAATACCAGCAGCAGATGGAAGATGGCCGACAGCAGGCGCTGGCCAGCTTTGACCGGGAGGGCGCACTCCAGCGTCAACAGCAGGCACTGCGTACTATCGACGAATCCGCCAGCAAGGTCTGCGGGACTCTGGTGAAAACCCAGGTGGACTGGAAAAACCTGAGCGACGAGCAACTCAATAATCTGAGCATTTCCGGATACTGCGGCCAGGTGGCAACCGAGATTGAATCCCTCTGTCGCAAGGATGCGGAATTCAAGGACAAGATCACCGGAATTTCCGAGGTAAACTGCGCCTTCGGTAACGCAGTCGACCTGCAGCAGGATGCAAACCGGCTGGTGTTCCGGACCCCGGAGACCGAAACCCGAAGTCAGCGTGGCGCTATCAGCGAATTTCTGCAGAACCTGTAACACGACGCTGACGCTCGCGTCAGCCCAGCAGGCAACCGGGGAAACGGCACAGCACCTGCCTTCCCCGGTGGCCTGCCCCCGTTGCCCGGATGGCTACCAATCCAGTTACCGTGGCGCTACACTGCGGGCCGATAACTGCCGGAAGTTCCTAATATGCCTATCTGGGTCGATGCCGACGCCTGCCCTGTCCCTGTTCGTGACATTCTCTGCCGGGCCGCCACTCGCTGGCAGATCAGCACAACCTTTATCGCCAACCATTTTATCCGGTTACCCCCCAGCCCGTGGATTCACGCTCGCCAGGTGGCCCATGGCTTTGATGTTGCGGACCAGGAGATTGTTGATCAGCTCACCGTTGGGGATCTGGTGATTACCCAGGATATTCCGCTGGCGGCAGAAGCCATCGAGAAGGGAGCCGATGTGTTCAACCCCCGCGGCCAGGCGTTCACACGGGAGAACATCCGGCAACGGCTGGCCATGCGCAACTTCATGGAAGAAATGCGGAATGCCGGCCAGGTAACCGGCGGCCCGCCGGCGTTCAGCCAGCAGGACCGCAAGGAATTTGCAGACCAGCTGGATCGCTGGCTGCAGAAAAATCTTCGCAGGCCCGGAGGATCAGGCCCGACCCGCGAGTAACAGCGTGGATGCAGGATCAGCTGTTTTCGATACGGAAACCCACCACCAGACTGACCTGATAGTGTCCCACCTTGCCATTTTCGATGTGTCCGCGGGTCTCGGTCACTTCAAACCACTCGAGATTGCGGATGGTTTTCGCGCATTCCGCGACGGCGTTGGCGATCGCATCGTCAATGCTGGTTCTGGACGATCCCACCACTTCGGTCTTTTTATACACGTGATGATCTGACATAAAGTCGCCTCCTGGTTTGCGTTGTCGCCCCTTGCAGGGCTTCTGGATTCCACACACCCTGTCAGTGTAGTCGTAACGTCATGGCTCAACGGGCTAACGCCATTACGCGTGTTTAAGCTGGCGTCCGTCGCTGCGATTGATAAGCTCAGGGAGTTCATAGCCCCGAACGGCAGGGCCAACGGTTCGCCCCGGACGCAAGCCTGCCCTCAGGAGGAACCCATGATCAGAACCGCCGTCACCGCCGTTGCCGTTGCTACAGCCGCCCTGAGTCTCCAACTGCAGGCGCAGACCCACCGCTCCGACCAGGCAGAGTTCAGGGTCGAGACGGTGGCGTCCGGGCTCAGTCACCCTTGGTCCATCGCCTTCCTCCCCGACGGACGACAACTGGTGACCGAACGCGCTGGTCGGTTGCGAATCATCCACGACGACCAGTTGCTGGATGACCCGGTATCCGGGGTCCCGACAGTGGCGGCCCGGGGTCAGGGTGGCCTGCTGGGCATCCTGCTGCACCCGGACTTTGCGGCCAATCAGTTGCTTTTCCTCAGCTATGCCCATGATAACGGGCAGGGGTTAACCACCCAGGTTGCCCGGGCACGGCTTGAAGGCAAGGCTCTGAGCGACGTTGAAGTGATCTTTGAGGCCAAGCCGCGATCGGGAATCACCCGGCACTTTGCAGGCCCGATGGTGATTCCCGACGATGGCTACCTGTATCTGACAGTTGGCGACCGGGGTGAGATGGACCGGGCTCAGAACTTCAGTGATGACGCCGGGGCGGTACACCGGATCACGATCGATGGCGAAATTCCGGACGATAACCCGTTCCTGGACCAGGACGGCGCCCGGCCGACCCTCTTCACCAAGGGCAATCGCAACATCCAGGGAATGACCCTGCATCCTGACACCGGCGAGATCTGGAGCCACGAACACGGCCCCCGCGGCGGCGATGAGGTCAATATCATCGAAGCAGGCATCAACTACGGCTGGCCGCTGATCACCTACGGCATTGACTACAGCGGGGCAGTCATCTCCGAGAAATCCGAGCAGGACGGCATGGCACAACCCCTGCACTACTGGGACCCGTCCATCGCGCCCTCCGGAATGGCCTTTTACACCGGGGACGACTTCCCCGAATGGCAGGGGGATCTGTTTGTCGGTGCCCTGAAAATGAGCAAGCTGGTACGGCTGGAGCTACAGGGAAAGACGGTTACCGGTGAAGAAGACCTGCTGACGGATCTCGGCAAGCGCATACGATCGGTCGCCATGGGCCCCGACGGTCACCTATGGCTGCTCACCGATTCGGATAACGGCGAGGTCCTCCGGATCGTACCGGTGTCGCCGTAAGTCTGCGATACCACGACGGAAGGGCCGCGGCTCAGTGGGGGTCGTTGGTCCTTTCCGTTTTTTCGTACTGAGGCGTGTCGTCGGTGATGCTGAACCAGTCGGCTTTCGAACCGGTATAGACATGAGCCGCGGGGCCCTTGCCGAGGGGTTCATTGATAACACCCACCCGCAACCGCAGAATCCCGGGGATGGCGTCCACCCGACTGTACAACGGGCTGCCGCAACGCCGGCAGAACGCCCGGAACCTGCCCGGCCGGGATTCAAATTCGGTTATCTGGTCTTCACCTTCCAGCCACTGCAGGTGCACGCGCTGAACCGGCGCACTGGCAGAGAAGGCGCTGCCATGGGCGCGGCGGCACAGGCTGCAATGACACAGCGTAACCGGGCCCAGAGGACCATGATATTCAAACGCAACATCGCCACACAGGCACCTTCCGGTTACCACTTGAAACTCTCCCAGGTTATCTGAACGGATCAGCCGCGACTTGGTGCCAACGCTGGGGGTCAGTAGCAGGTATTGGCTGCCGTTAACCAAACCGGACCGCATCGATACACGACGTTACCGGCCCTCACAAAGTGCTTTAGTTTCGACACCCTGCTGCCATTTTTTAACGTTATGTATAGGCTGAGAACATAGTTCTTGGCTGCAAATTAGGCTAAGGTGAAATCTTCACCATCTGCCCTTATGGAAGTCCTCGTCATGGCCCTTTGCACACTCACAAGACTCCGCGCACCTGCCCTTGCCCGAACTCTTGGTGCGGGCCTGGTCGCTTTCAGTCTGCTGGCCGGAACGGCAGTCGCGGCAGACCAGCCCGAGCGACGGGTGTGGGGCCATGAAATTCGTGGCTTCGCCGAGAAATCACTGGACGATATCAATGGCCTGAGTGTCGCCGCCATTCCCATGGATGGCCCGGGCATCGAGCAGTATCTGAACGCCGACGCGCTTATGAGCCCCGGCTCTATCATGAAGCTGCTCACCACCTACGCCGCACTGGAGATCCTCGGCCCCAACTATCGCTGGACCACCAGCTTCGTCACCGATGGCACCTACGAGGGGGATACCCTCAAGGGCAACCTCTATGTGCGCTTTGGCGGCGACCCGAAACTGACCATCGAACGGCTCTGGACCATCCTCCATGAGATCCGCTCACTGGGCATAACCACGATAGACGGCGACATTGTACTGGATAATGGGGTATTCCTGTTACCGGATGGCCTGCCCCGCTTTGTCGATAATGGCAATAATCCCTATCGGCCGTTTCTGGTAGAACCCTCCCCGGTCCTGCTGAATATGAATCTGGTGCATTTCCAGGCACGGGCCGACGAGCGCGGCACCCGGGCCTGGACCACACCTGCGCTTCCTTCGATTACCATCGATAACCGCATTACCGCCAGCGCAGAAGGCTCCTGCCCCGGATCAAAAGAGGTCGTGTGGACACCGGTTCCCGGACCCAATGGCAAGGTGACCGTGCGGGTGGAGGGTGAACTGCCCGAAGGCTGCCGCAGCACTACCTATCTGTCACTGATACCCCACGAGCAGTACAGCGGCGAAATCCTGATGACTTTGTGGCAGGAACTGGGCGGAACCATCACCGGTAACTGGCGCGTCGGCGCCATCCCGGCAGACACGCGGCTGGTCACCAGCACCACCTCTGCGGATCTGGTAACCATGGTTCGCGATATCAACAAGTGGAGCAGCAACGTGATGTCCCGGCAACTGTTGCTGACCATCGGTGCCAATCATCGCCACGTGGCCGACAACGATGACCGGGTCTCGGGCATCCGCGCCATCTACAACTGGCTGGAAGACAAGGGCATCGATACCCGGGGGATGGTCATCGACAACGGCAGCGGCCTGTCACGGCACGCGCGCATGAGCGCCCGGCAGATGTCCGCCATTCTGGCTAAAGCCTGGGCAAGCCCCTACGGCGCGGATCTGATGACCTCCATGCCGCTTACCGCCATGGACGGTACCATGGCCCGACGCCTGCGCAATCTCGGTATGGACGGCATGGGCCGGATCAAAACCGGGCTGCTGCAGGATGTGCGCTCCATTGCCGGCTTCACCCGGGATGACAACAACACCACCTGGGCAGTCGTCGGCATCGTCAACCACTCCCCCGCCTGGAACGGTCAGGCACTGCTGGACAGGGTGCTGTATTCCCTGCACAGCAATCCACCGGTAGGGACCGCGCTGTCCAAGGCCGAGTCCCGATAAGCGCCTTCTCATATCAAAAAGCCCCGGACTCCTCAGGAGCCGGGGCTTTTTTATGCTACCCGAGTAACGATTAGACGGTCAGATAACCACCGTCCACGTTAACACAGGTGCCTGTGGTGTAGCTTGAGGCATCGGATACCAGATACAGAACGGTTCCCGCCATCTCATCCGGATGGGCCATGCGGTGCATGGGAATATGCTCCAGCGCCCGGTCACGAATACTGTCGTTGGAGGTGAGAGCGCTGGCAAATTTGGTGTCGGTCAGACCTGGCAGCAGTGCGTTCACCCGGATATTGTCCGGGCCCAGCTCACGGGCATAGGCGCGGGTCATGGCGATCACCGCGGATTTGGTGATGGAATAGATGCCCTGCATAAAGCCCGGCGTAACCCCGTTGACGGACGCGACGTTGACGATGGCCCCCGGCTGGCCTTTTTCCTTCATCAGTTTGGCCGCTTCCGCACACATGAAGAAATAGCCGCGAATATTGACGTCTACGGTCTTCTGGTACGCCCCCAGGTCGGTTTCTTCGATCTTGCCGAAGTAGGGGTTGGTGGCCGCGTTATTCACCAGGATATCCAGCTTGCCATGCTTCTCGCGGATGTGCTGCCAGATGGCCTCCAGCTGGTCCATTTCGCCGATATGGCAGGCCACGGCTTCGGCGCTGCCGCCGTTCTCGCGGATACTGCTGGCCACGGCCTCACAGCCATCGATCTTACGGCTGCTGACAATCACATGGGCACCATTATCCGCCAGCAGGCGGGCCACGCTTTCACCGATGCCCCGGCTGGCACCGGTAACCAGGGCCACACGCCCCTCCAGGTTAAACAGATTCTTCTTACTCATTGTGTTCTCTCCTTTTCGTCAATCTTGCGTCCATTAGCGGAAGGTCACCAGTTCCGGCCCTTCTGCCTCCAGGTGGCTGTAATTATTGAATACCGCCAGGCTGCGCCGGCTCCCGGAGTACAGCAGACGGGTAACACTGGTATTCGCTATTACCTCGTTAAGGGCCAGTGCCTTGCTGTCGCTGAGTCCCAACAGGCCTTGCATGATAACCGCAATAGGCCCTCCGGAGGTTGAGACAAACACATTACCGCCGTTGGCCCAGCGAATCAGGTCATCCAGGGCACCGTTGACCCGGGCTTTAAACTGGGACCAGGACTCGCCGTACTCATGATCGTGCTCACCGCGCACCCAGCGCTGCACGGCTTCGGTAAAGGTCTGCTGAAAGGCCCGGGCCGGATGGCCCGTCGCGGCCAGTTCAGCCTGCATCTGCTCCCGATCCGCCCATTCGGGTTTGAAGCGATGAACCACTGAGGTGTGGTCGAATTCGTTAAACCCGGTCGCAACCTGCATATCGGGGAATGGGTCCCGGTAACCGCTGGCAATGGCTTCCACGGTCTCGCGATGGCGTTGCATATCGCCACCGATAACCACGTGCGGATGCACACGACCTGCCAGCCAGCGCCCCAGCACCTGAGCCTGTTTCCAGCCGGTTTCCGATAACTGATCGTAATTGTCGCTGCCAAAGCTGGCCTGACCATGGCGAATCAGGTAGATGGTTGCCAAATTTCAGCCTCCGTACGGAGTGGTTCAATGCGGTATCGCGATGATGTCCGGGTTGCGGCTGGCGTGCAAACGCAGATGCCGGAATTCGCGGTAACGGGCCAGCCTAAGGGACTGTTAAGTATTACGCGACTGAATTATTCTTATGGCTTAACATTATTAAGATTCATCGGATGGTGAATCACCACCCTGCTGACTCACGGAGTAACGAGCACACCGATGGCCTCAAACCGGCTCGATCTTAACCTGCTGCACGTCTTCGATACCATTTACCGGGAAGGCAGCCTGACCCGGGCCGCCCGGGCACTTAACCTGACCCAGCCCGCAGTAAGCCACTCCCTGGCACGCCTGCGGGAGCATTTTGGTGACCCGCTGTTTTCCCGCCAGGGTAACCGTATGGTGCCCACCCCCCTGGCCAGGCGCTTCGTGGAGTCCATGCGCCCGGGGCTGAACCAGATACACAGTGCGGTCAACCAGTTTCACGCATTCGATCCATCCAGCCATCGCAAGACCTTTGCGCTGGCCCTGAGGGATGTCCTGGAATCCACCTTCCTGCCGCTGCTCGTCACCCGGCTGGACCAGTACCCGGAAATCGAGATCAACAGCCAGCGGGTGGCGCGCCGGGACATGGAAAGCCTGCTGGCCGCGGGTCGCCTGGATTACGCCGTGGATGTGCTGCTTCCCATCAGTGATCAGACCGCCCATGAACAACTGCGCAAGGACCGGCGGGTTGTGATTGCGCGCAAGGGGCATCCCCTGGCGGGGCAGGAGCTGACCATGGAAAATTACCTTGCTGCCCGGCATATCCTGGTTTCGTCCCGCAATGAAGGCCCTGGTATTGAAGACTTCGAACTATCCCGTATGGGGCTGCAACGGCAGATCAGGCTCCGTTGCCAGCACTATTACGCGGCCTGTCAGGTGGTCGAGAGCTCCGACCTGTTACTGACCATGCCCGAAGGCTATGCCCGTCAGATGGTAGCGCGCTCGGACACCTGTATTCTCAACCCACCCCTCGGGTTGCCGGAGGTGGACATACACCTGTACTGGCACCGTGCCTATGAGAAAGAGCCTGCGCTACTCTGGCTGCGGGAACAGTTCCATGCGGTCGCTGACGAACTGGCGATGGCGTGAATCGATAAACGTCAGAACACGCCCACCACCCACAGGAAGCCGGCGAAACCCGCCGCCGTCAATGCCAGAGCAAGGGATACCAGGCCAAAGCCCCACCAGACAGCGGAGCCATCAGAAACCGGCACCCCCTGCGCCCGGGCGGTGCGGTAAAACGCCCAGGGACCAAGCACGAACGCACCGAAAACCACCAGCGCCAGTCCCAGGCACACACCGGTAAAGGTCCAGGTTGCCAGGGACGTAGCCCGGTCGTTCAGGTCTTCGGTCACCTGATGACGTTGCAGGAATTTCCGGCACAGAAGCCAGATCAACCCATAGAGTACACCGACAAAAACGATGCCGCCCACCAGGGTAATTATTCGATAGAGCATCAGGCCTCCTGCATGCCGTTTGCGGCCGGGTTGGTATCAGTCATGCGAAGCGCGCGCGACATAACGCTGCAACCGCCGATCTTGCCATACTGCCCCGGGATAGGCACCCCTGACGTGCCTGACGAATCCATCCCCCATGTCTACACTGGACAAAAGCGTTCGGGCCCACCGCCCGAATCCGGTTCCAAAGCTGGGGGAGTGCTGGCCCATGCCACAACCACTGCACGTTGCGATAACGCCCGGCGACGGCGTTGGTCCTGAAGTGATTGCAGAGGCCGTTGCCTGCCTTGAGCGCCTGCGTGAGAAATTCACCCTGCCGCTGGAATGGACACGCCTGCCCTGGCCGTCCCATGCCTGGCATCAGGAACACGGCGACATGATGCCGGCCGACGGGCTTGACCAGTTACGCC